>NZ_LT840184.1:2310612-2374904 GCF_900177425.1 Paenibacillus uliginis N3/975
GAGAACCTTTCGGTCCTTCTGGACCCTGAGAACCCTTCGGTCCTTCTGGACCACGAGGACCTTTTGGTCCTTCTGGCCCTCGAGAACCCGTTGGTCCTTCTGGACCTTGTGAACCTTGAGGCCCCTGAGGCCCCTGAGGCCCTTGAGGCCCTTGCAAGCCTTGCGGCCCTTCTGGACCACGAGCACCTTGTGAACCCTGAGGCCCTTGGGGTCCTTGCAGTACTTGAGGCTTTAAAGTTCGAGTAAAACAGTATAGCCTAACTCTTCTTGGAGGGCGACACTTTTTCCTCCTTTTAATGGTATAAGATTTTCTGCTACATTTATTTTTAGTTCTTTTTTTTCTTGAGGTAATGGATTTCACCCGTGTAATCACCTCCTCAGTATACGTTTATTTAACATATGTGGTTGAACGTTTAGATGAGTGGACATCTACCTGTCTTATAGAGGGGATGTAGCTATGTTTATGTTCAACAGATCGATGTAGTTGAAAAAAAAGTAATTATGTCGGAAGCAAATTAAAAATATGAATCATTTACTATTATTGGCTATCGTTTCTGCCATTGATTAAAAAAACAAAAGAAAGGAGTGAGAACATGCCAGTTATCAAGCCGGTATTTAATGCAGTCGCCACTGCTCCCGTAGCAACTGGAGGAACAATTAGTACTTCGGTGACGCCTGAAGTAACACGTTACTTTGCTTCAATCACTGCTGATATGATAGGTGCAGTTTCAACAACGATGCCTGCAACTAGCTTTGTAGATGATGCAAATGCAGCGATTACCGCATTTCCAGCCTTAACAGGGTCCGATTATTCCAATGTTTATATCAATGGAGTGCTGCAGCAAAGCTCTATCGGAACACTTACGACTGCCCAGTTGGTTCTGGATACTACAGAAGTTCCAGCAGGTGTTCCGATTCTTGTGGAAATTTCTAGTTTTGCGGACACAACATCAACAATAACAACACAGCCGACGATTTCTGCACCAATTATTACTATTAGTTAAGCGTAAGGGCTGTCCCATAAGTATATGATTCATCAACAATGGAGACAGCTCTTGCATTTTTTCAAAAGAATGAACTTATGTCTGTTGCGTTTACATAAAGGGCTAGAGAGATAGTTTGTGAGTATCTCTCTTATAAAACGAGGAATCTACGTTATTCTACGATTTCATTCCAAAAAAATATTATTGGGTAAAATGAGCAGGAAAATGCTATTGAAGGAAAGAAAGATCTTTCATATAGCTATCGTAAACTGTCTGTTACGCAGGATGAGATCGATACGATTCATTAGTCATCACAAAAAGGATATTATGCGACCCAGCCTAAGAATGTATCCAACAGGAGAGTAATCTGGTCGAGAATTATTACGACCTTGGCTCGAATTGACATGTAGGGGAGGATAAAAAATTTGAACAGCGAGCGATTGAGCGTTACGGCAATGTCGGAAGATGGAAGTAGCGAATCGGTTCGGGAAATCGAAGCCTCAGAAGGTAGAGAGTCCTTGAAAGGCGCTGTAGGATCGACCGATATGCATTATGTAGTAGAGAACTTATTTGATGATTATAAGAGAGTTGATTATAACGAAATTGTTCAGATGGCGGAGAAAACATGGAGAGGAAATGCATGGAAGGGTGACCGTGCAAGTGCACAGCTGGTATTATGGTCGACTAACCAAGGACAGGAGCAAGTTACCTTATCCGTAGGAGATTTGAAAGGGGACAACAATCATAATATTGACGGCTCCCGAATATCTGTTCACTTTGTGAAATCGACCAAAGCTGCAAGAGGAAATCCCTCACAGGGGAATCCGCAGGAGATCATACCGGATATTCTGGGTTCTACAGATCCTGTAAACATCGAACCCTTCAGCGTACAGCCCATTTGGATTTCCATTGATGTTCCAAAAGACGCAGCAGCTGGATGGTACAAGGGTCATGTGACCGCAGCCTCGGCATCCGGTGACAGCGTGAGCTTCAACTTTGAGCTGGAAGTGCTTGATTTGACCTTGCCAGATGTAAAAGATTGGGGCTTTTTTCTTGATTTATGGCAAAATCCGTATGCCGTAGCCAGGGTGAACAATATATCGTCAGATCAGCTGTGGACAAAAGCTCATTTTGATTCCATGAAACCGCATTATGAAATGTTGGCTGCAGCCGGTCAAAAAGTAATTACAACCACCGTAACCTATGATCCCTGGAATGCACAAACGTATGATATCTATGACACGATGGTGAAATGGACGAAAAAAGCTGACGGCACTTATGAGTTTGATTTTGATATATTCGATAAGTGGGTTCAGTTCATGATGGATCTGGGAATCAATAAACAGATTGATGCCTACAGCATGGTGTCATGGGCAAGTAAAATTAAATATTATGATGAATTACAGAATCAAGAAATCACTGAAATCGTATCGGTCACCGATCCCAGCTGGTCCGGTATGTGGCGAGCTTTCCTGGAGGCATTCGTGCCTCATCTGGAGGAAAAAGGATGGTTGGATATTACGTACATGGCGAATGATGAACGCTCGTTAGACGAAATGATCAAGGCCGTGGATTTAATTGAAGAAGTGTCCGGAGGCAGACTGAAAGTGTCGGCCGCCATGAACTACAATAATCTGAACGATCCGAGACTGGATCGCATACATAATATTTCTGTAGGACTTATCTACATTGAGCACGACAGTAAACAATTATACTCGGTATCCGAACACCGGAGATCACTCGGGTTAATCACTACCATCTATAACTGCGTAGGACATTATCCGAACAGCTTTATCCGTTCTAATCCTGCAGAATCGGTATGGGTTATATGGTATACGATGCGCCACAAAACAGATGGTTATCTGAGGTGGGCCTTCGACTCCTTTGTTGAGAATCCGTTCGAAACGACCGACTTTAAAACATGGGAATCAGGGGATTCAGCCCAGGTGTATCCGGGGGTATTAAGCACTGTTAGATTTGAACGGATGAAGGAAGGAATCCGGGATGCTATTAAGGTAAATTACATCACAGAACAAGATAGTGCTTTGGGTGAAGCCATTGAAAAGGAGATTTGGAAGATGGAAGCCGTCGGTTTCGCAGTTGATCCTTATAATGGTGTAAAAGATCCGGGCAAGGTTAATATTCCCCAAACGGTAAACCGGTTGAAGGCTGTTTTGGATGACGCATCCAAACAGTTGATCGGTGCAGTTCATTAGCCTGAGGATTCGGTTGGAAAGCAAGAGGCTTCAGATCATGAAATTATAACGGGCCATCCGAGAATGTATCCTCGGGTGGTCCGTTTGTTTCTTCCTTCCGCTTATTTCATTCTTTTTTAACGGTTTAGAGGGTTTTTGTCCTCTGTTCTCGAATCCGTAACATAATCAGTTAATGGCGGTGAAAATATGAAACGTTAATTTGTCATGACAAATCTTATGAATCGTATAATCAGGAGGTCAAATATATGCTACTAGATAAAGAGACTTGGATTGTTGAAGCAACAATTACCGATATGCAACAAGCGATGGGGAATGGCTGGATCACTTCAGAAGAAATAGTTCAGTTATATATAGATCGCATAGACCAATATGATCCGAAGCTCCGTTCTATCCTTGAGGTCAATCCGGATGCTGCCGAGATTGCCAGAAGCCTTGATATGGAACGTCGGGAAAAAGGAAGCCGGGGCAAGCTGCACGGAATACCGATCGTGCTAAAAGATAATATTGATACAGGTGACCGTATGCACACGAGCGCTGGGTCGCTTGCATTGGCTGATTCATATGCTTCTGAGGATTCTTTTGTTGCCGCTAAACTGAGGTCTGCTGGGGCAGTGCTGCTCGGAAAGGCCAATATGACCGAATGGGCCAATTTTATGTCAACGACCATGTGGGCAGGCTACAGTTCGCGTGGAGGACTGGTGTTAAATCCGTATGGTCCCGGAGATTTATTCATTGGCGGATCAAGCTCGGGCCCAGCAGCGGCAGCGGCGGCTAACTTGTGCGCAGCTGCCATAGGCACCGAAACATCCGGCTCCATCATTAGTCCGGCTAGTCAGACTTGCCTTGTCGGAATCAAGCCAACGGTTGGTTTAGTCAGCCGTACCGGAATCATTCCGATCACATACACACAGGACTCTCCTGGACCGATGACGAGAACGGTTAGCGATGCGGCCATTATCCTTAGTGCATTAACAGGCGTGGATGACCGTGATGAGAAGACGCTGGCAAGTGCGGTGCATGTGAATCAGGACTATACGGCGTATTTGGATGAAGACTATTTGAAGCAGGCACGAATAGGAATTCCCCGCCATTATTACAAGGATTTGGACAAGGACAGACTCGAGGTCATTGAGGCAGCCATAGAGGTATTGAAGGAGCAGGGGGCAACCATCATTGATCCGGTAGACCTTCCAAGCCAAGAAACACAATGGGATTCGGTCGTTCTTAAGTATGAATTTAAAAAGTACCTCAATGATTATTTAGGCAAACTGGAAAAATCCATTCCTGTGCATTCATTGGCGGACGTGATCGCTTTTAATGAAGAGCATGCTGACAAAGCTCTGAAATATGGGCAAAATCTCATGATTATGTGTGAAGAAACGAACGGTACACTTACAGAGCAGGAGTATTTGGACAGTATCAAGCAGAATTTGGAGCTTGCAGGTGAGCAAGGGATCGATTTTGTTTTAAGAGAATACCAGTTAGATGCGATTATGTTTCTGGGAGATGAAGACTGCAACGATCTTGCTGCTCAAATGGGTTATCCGGCTATCACCGTTCCCGGCGGTTATGCGCAGGAAGGAGTTGTTACATCTGACGGTTACAACACAAAGGGACCGCAGGGTGTTACCTTTGTAGGAACTGCTTTCAGTGAGCCTACATTATTCAAGCTTGCTTATGGTTACGAGCAGGCAACCAAGCATCGCAAACCTCCCGTTATGGATCCGTCGTGTTAATGATTCTCCAATAATGGGGAATAGTTAAGTAGGACAGCACGATACGAGTTAACAGTAACATCAAGAGAGAGGGGAGAAGTTGTATGAAACGCAATTTACAGCATGTTCCGTACGGCTACGAGCCACCAAAAGAAGGAGTTAAAGGAACCTTAATATATTATGATATATTTGAAAATGCCCGGGAGTCGGACTTGGATATAGCACTTGGGCTGCTGGAAAGCCAGTCTTTTGCCAAGCTGGTTCTATATCCGCTGCATGAAGAGACCGTAAAACGGATGTCGAAGGAGCCAGCCAGTGCATTTTATAAACGAGAAAAGCCGTTGGTTGCATGGACAGAGGAGTTAAACCGCCGCAATGTCATTGTAGAGTCGTGGGAAGGGAAGCGTAAAAAATATACCCCGATTGATGCGGCGCTTCGTCATCTGACAGATAAATACCAGGCACCACATTTTATTTATATGTCGCCGGAGATGGCTAATGTTTTTGCTTCCTTTTCTTCATTCGAGGAATGGATCGTTAAGTTGAGACTTATATTGTCGTCGAAGCCGGAACAGGTTCATTCGCGCCTTGAGAAGTTCAGCCATCGCTGGGATTCAGTAGAGGAAGTACAAGCTCGAAAAAGCTAGTCTATTTTTGATCCAATGATGTACCGAAAAGAGCCTTGAATTTGATTCAAGGCTCTTTTTAGTGTTCACATCACTGGGAGCAATGAAATCGGATTGACGGGCAGAACAAGAATCGAAACTTTAGTAAAATCTGGAGTGAAAGCGAACATAACCTTACAAAAAATTAAGTTTGGCGTAAGCTGTATCGATACTTCCGATAGGAGGTGCGGATTAAAATGTAACTCAGGACGTGAAATACATCAGACTGAAAGGGAGTTTATGTTGAAACGAATAGATACGCTTGATTATATACGGGGATTTGCTTTAGTCGGCATTATTTTTATTAATATATACCAAATGGTTCCGTATTTTTTTGACCCGAGTGCGACGGACTTTCTTAGTATTATAGATCGTAACATCAGAACATTTATTAACAATGCGGTGTACCAACGTTTTTACACGATATTCAGCTTTCTGTTCGGCATCGGTTTTTATTTATTTATAACACGGGCAAGGGCGAGAGGGGAAAAGGCCAACATTCTGTTTGTCCGCAGACTGATCGTATTATTTGTTATCGGTTTTATTCATCATCAGTTCCAGCCAGGAGAAGCCTTAGTTATGTATTCGATACTGGGTTTTCTGTTATTGCCGTTATATCGTTTAAAGTCTAAGGTGAACTTTGGGATTGCGATTGTGTTGTGGATTCCAGCTCTATGGCTGGGGGCTATAGGATCAACGATCGTTATGTTTATACTAGGCTTGGCTGTGGGTCAGAGCAGAGTCTTTGAGAACATTCACCAACATAAGAAGATTTTTAGAATCATGCAAGTTCTCTCCTTGCTGCTTATTCCTCTGGCTCTGTGGGCTCAAGAACAGATTATCTCTCATACGGGATATGTGGACATTGGAATGACTGTAGGCGGCTTGGTGCTCGACGTGTTCTACGTGACTACGTTAACTCTTCTTCTGGAACGTACTTCGGTTCAGAAATGGCTGATGCCTCTTAACAAATTAGGCAGAATGGCATTAACCAATTACCTGATGCAGACTGTCATTATTTTAAGTTTAAATGCCCTGTTTGATTTAGAAAATAACGTCTTCTACATGACGCTTGCATCCATTGCAGCAGGTATTCTGATCTTTCAAATGGTGTTCAGTTCCATCTGGTTAAAAAAATTCACGATGGGGCCGATGGAGCTGCTGTGGAGAATTGGAACATATGGAAAAGTACCTGATCAATACAAGAGAACATCCAGGGTGTAGCTGCTATTTCATTCCAAGCTCTGTTCCAGATTTCTTCAACGGTTTCCTCAGGTGTCAACTTCGATGTGTCCAGCCATAAACCGATATGGGGTGATGTCCTTCTCTCTAGGTACCTTAACAGCCGCTTAACATGCTTACGAGAAATTTATAAAAATTCAATGTCTGTTAAGATCGTGTTTTTGCTGCCATAAGGTTCCAGGTTTATACTGTTGCTATAGATATGGGAAGGTGCTGGATTGGAGAAAAATATAAAAAAATACAAACATTCAATCCGGCAATAAATTTTTACATTGGAGGATATGTTCATGTTACAAAAAGTATTTATAGAAGATATACCAGCTTTAATGATGATAGGGCAGCACAGCCAAATCTATCAAAACATGAGTGAAGAACTTCAATCTATTGTAACTTTTGACCAATTCAAGTCGATGAGCGACGAATACATACAAGGTGTAATTTCATTTCAGGTGGATTTGAAGAGTAATTTCGATGGAATCACAATAATGAACTGGATCGACGATAGTGGTTTGAAGGGGATTCAAGCTGCTATGGATGGCTCGGGGACGATAGTCGGCCTTTTGTTGTGTCCGCTTGAAAGGTTTCCGGAGACCGATCAACAACAGACCGAGACGACATTCAAGCTTCCTTTTCGAGGGGAGTGGTTTGTGTTTTGGGGAGGCCATCACGTGATGAACAACTATCATTACGAACATGAAAGTCAGCGTTATGCGGTGGATTTGGTACAGATTAAGGATGGGTACACGCATCAGGGTGATTTAATGTACAATGAAAGCTATTATGCATTTGGTCAAGATATAATAGCCGCAGCTGAAGGTAAAGTTTTAATGTCGGAAAATGATATTGCGGACAATACTGCGGTAGGTGTTACGAACGAGGATCAGCCTATGGGTAATTACGTAATTATTGATCATGGGAATAGCGAATACAGTATATACGCCCATCTGAAACAGGGTTCTGTTATAGTGAAAGCGGGAGATCAGGTGAGCCAAGGTGATCTGATCGGATTATGCGGCAACTCAGGTAACTCTACGGAAGCCCACTTGCATTTTCAGGTATCAGACAATCCTGATCTTTTTGAAGACGGATCGATGTCCTTGAACATTAAGTGGGAACAGGAAGCAGCTGTTATACGGGGCAATACGTTAGATGGTGGGAAGTAGACTGCGATTAGAAAGATAGCGAAAAAAAAGATTATACTATGCTGGTGCCGATCATAAATCGGGCCAGTTTTTTTGTATAAGGCCAGCTTTCTCGAGTGCCACTATGTGATGCCGTATCACGCTTTGGGGGCTCATCAAAAGAATATATTATGCGATATATGATATTTGATTATTTACAATAGTGTGTGGCATACAGTATGATAACAATAGGAGTTGATCATATGACTGAAGTGAATGAAATCATCAATGGTTTAATGCAGGAGCTGCGGCGTGGAACGATTATTCTCGGTGTCTTAAGCCAACTTTCAGAGCCTCAATACGGATACTCACTTGTATCTGTTCTAGAGGAAAAGGGAATCAGTGTAGATCCCGGAACATTGTATCCGCTTCTTCGCAGGTTGGAGAAGCAACAACTCTTAGAGAGTCATTGGGATACCAACGAAGCACGCCCGCGAAAATACTATTCACTTTCCCCTTTAGGTCAGACAGTGTACCAACAGCTTTGCGTTGAATGGAGAAATATGATCAACAGTCTGGAAGGCTTAATTGATCATGGAGGAGGATAAGACATGGAGCTTATAAAAAAGTATGTTTATGCGGTAACACAAAAGCTGCCTGCACAACAAAGAGTGGATATTGAGAAGGAATTGAACGGTCTGATCGAAGATATGTTAGACGAACGGACTCAGGGCGCGCCGGTACAAGAAAGCGACGTGGAAGAAGTTCTGATTGAACTCGGTGACCCATCTTCCTTAGCAGACAAATATCGGGGGAAGGAACGTTTTTTAATCAGTCCGGAACGGTTTGACCCTTATCTGTCTGTTCTTAAGATCGTGTTGGTTTCAGTTGCGATTGCAATAAGCGTTGGATTTGTCATCGATTTTTTTATGGGTCCGGTCAATATAGCAAAACAGTTTGCAGAATACTTGGCTTCCTTGTTTTCCGCAATTATTCAGGGCTTTGCTTGGGTAACAATCGTGTTTATTTTGATTGAACACCGGGGGAATCGCACTTCAGATAACAGAACGAAAAAGCCGTGGAGACCATCCGATTTGCCGTCTATTCCTGATCCCAAAACCGTAATTAAGCCAATAGAACCAATTCTCGGAATTATTTTTTCAGTTGTATTCCTTATACTGTTTGCCTATATGCTGAACCTAGTTGGAGTACATCGGTTCTATGACGGTCAATCTACAGTAATACCCGTGTTCAACGAAGAGGTATTCCGTAAATACATTCCGTTTATTTGGGTGCTGACAGCGATTGGTATCCTCAGGGATTGTATGAAAATGATTACGAGAAAGTGGACCCGACAAATCGTTGTTTTTCATCTGTTTTTTAATGTAATGTCCCTGATTTTCACTTTGATCATGTTTACAGACCCATCCATTTGGAACCCTCAGTTTATGAATGAGCTAGTGCAGGCAGGTGCTATTACAGAAGGCAGTGAGGGTTTTCAAACGGTTAGTACGATCTGGGATCGTTCAAGGGAAGGGCTTATTTATGTCATCGCACTCATCACAGTAATTGATTCCATTGCAACAGGTATGAAGCTTTATCGCATTAAATGATCGATCCATTAAGAATATGGGTGAAAGGTAAAGGCCTCTTCGTCAAGAAGGAGGCCTTTTGTATGTTTTCAGGGTTATTATACCAATTCATTCTTTTTGCGAAGATAAAAATACAGAACAGCACACGTAGCTGAGCACAGAAGAGCAAGTATAGCAATAAAGCCATAACCTGCTTGAAGCCCTAGCACGGAACTTTCCGCTGCTCCCCGGCTGGATTGGAAGAACGCACGCACTCCGTCGATAATACCCCCAATGAGCAGATTACCAATGACACTGGCAATTCCCATTAGCGTAACGGTAAACGTAATTGCTGAGTCGGTGCTGCTGGGGTAGCGTTTGGCCAAAAGAGCCATGACCGTCGGATAGATTGGCGCAATCCCGATACCTGCCACTGCGAATAAAATAGCACCTTCCTGACCGATCAGAATTGCAGCAAGACTGCATAGTCCCGAAAAGGCGGATAACAGCATGATCGAGAGTGTATAACCGATTTTGTCTGTGACTGGCCCCAGAAAAAGACGTGACAACATAAAAAAGAGAAAGAAGATAGACAGCATCCCTGAAGCGGAATCAAGAGACCAGCCATAGGCTTTTTCCAAATAGTAAACGAGCCAGCCTCCTACAGCCAATTCCGAAACTACTCCGAAAGACAAAATAGCGACGATCAGCCAAGCGATCTTATCCTTAAAGAATTGCTTAAGTGGGATTCGGTCCTCAGCCTTTAGGTCATCACTTGGAAACTTGCCAATGACAGAAGGAATAATGGGCAGCAACGAAAGAGACAGCATGATCAAATACATACCGCGCCAACCAAGCTCGCCGCCAAATACATTCCATCCCATCATGGAGGAGGCGATAATCGGTGCTATCGTGGAGCTAAGCCCATAGAAGAAATGGGACAAATTCATCATCGTGCCTGTATTTTTCGTGAAGATACGGGCAGCCATAATGGCCAGTCCGATCTCGAGCATACCGTTGCCTATGTACATAAGAAAATAGGATGCCGACAAAAATGCATAACTCGTTGATGAATACATCAGCACCCCGGAAACGGTCATAGAGCTGAAAGCTAGAATTCCGGTCCATTTGATGCCAATCCGTGCGGATAGTATACCCGTGAACGAACAAGCAATCAGGTAACCAAGAGAATTGAAGGCGAGTAATAATCCGAGCTGCATTTCATCAAGCTGGAACTCGGACTGCATCCGAGGAATCGCAGGTCCCTTAATGTTCTCGGAGAAGCCAAAGATGAGAAAGCCACCAAATACAACAAGTAACAATATAAAATAGTTCAGTTTAGGACGTTCCCGCATTTTGATCTTAGATGAATTTTCCAAACCGTAAACCCTCCGTAATGATTTCTGAAGAAATTATAAAAATAATACTACCGCAAATCGGGATAATGAAATACATAATTTTCATCAATCCATAGTCGATTTGTGATTGAGATCAATAAAATTTATTAAAGCAAGAATATTCACGAAAAATAATTGACGAAAATGTGGCTTAATTGTGTCTAAATTATGTACAACGGTGGTATAATAAGGTATGATTAATTGTAAGCACTTTCATTCAATGGATTAATTCACACAGATTGGAGTGTATTTATTATGAACTATCAAATCAAATATGCCACCCGTATGAAAGAAGTTATTTTCGTTTCCTTGGTATTCAGTATCATCATGTTCCAGATCGGGGTTTGGTCCCAGCAATCGTTCCCGGTGCTGTTCTACGCTCAGATGGCAGTGAACGTCATCATGGTGATCGCACTCATTGTGGAATTATACGCCAGAATGGTAAGACGAGGTGTTGAAATTCAAAGCGACTCTAATGTAATTCGTATTCATGGAGAGATCATAAAGGCTGAAGACATTGAGGTTATCCGGGTTTCAGGCTGCCGAAGTGCAGCATTCAGCTTTAAGCTAAAGGGGAAGAAAAGTCCGTGGGTTCGGAGCACATTTAAATTTATGGATGCCAATTGTGAAGGAATCCGTGAAATTTTAAAATGGGCCGAGTCACACAACATTGAGGTTCTTAAGATCGGACCTCAATCCCAGATGGTTACTGTGTAGATCAGACGCAAGTAAAAAGACTTTGACCCGTTGTAAAGCGGTCAAAGTCTTTTTGCGTTTATTTTTCAATATGTTCTTCAAACCAGCGGACGATATGGCTTAGTCGTCTTACGCGAAGGTGCGGGTGACCGGCTCGGGACAAATTGTGGTCCGCGCCAGGAAAACGGACAAATTGAGTATCTTTGCCCAGTCGCTTTAGCGCCACAAACAACTGCTCACCTTGCTCAATCGGGCAGCGCAGATCCTGCTCTCCATGAAGGATGAGAAGAGGAGTACGAATATCCTTCACATAAGCGATAGGGGAATGCTTCCAGAGCTTCTCTAGATCATCCCAAGGGTTGCTCCAAATTTGATCTTCAGTGAAGTAATATCCAATATCACTCACCCCATAAAAGGATATCCAGTTCGATATGGAGCGCTGAGTAACGGCTGCTTTAAAGCGGTCTGTATGACCAA
The DNA here is from genome assembly GCF_900177425.1 of Paenibacillus uliginis N3/975. NCBI lineage: Bacteria > Bacillati > Bacillota > Bacilli > Caryophanales > Paenibacillaceae > Paenibacillus > Paenibacillus uliginis. Next base: position 2,322,696 of record NZ_LT840184.1, read on the forward strand.
CAATCCAGTTGGTCATGAAGCCTCCATAGCTGCCGCCTGTTACACCGAGACGTGTTTCATCTACATAAGTGTATGTCTTCAGTACATAATCCACTGCTTCCATGAGATCCTGATAGTCTCTTCCGCCGTAATCACCGCGGACCGTATTCACATGAACCTGTCCGTAGCCATGTCCACCTCGGGGATTTGTATAGAAGACAGCATAACCTGCGGCAGCAAGCAGCTGGAATTCATGCATAAAGGTATGGCCATACATTACTTGAGGACCACCGTGAATTTCCAAAATGGCTGGAACCTTAGAGCCTTCCTTGAAATTTGCTGGCTTCATCATCCATCCCTGAATCGGCCAGCCATCTGAAGTTTCAAACGTGAACACTTCCGGTTCGCTGAGCTCAAGCTCTGCCCATAACTCTTCATTGCAGCGGGTCAAGCGGTTCTCTTCACTGTTGGTTCGGTTGTATGTAAACAAATCACCTGGCTGCAAAGGATCTGCGGCTGCAAATACGATGTTCTCGTCTTGCGTCAGAGCGAACTGGTAAATCTCACGGTCCCCGCTGACCTCTACATGATGCTCCGAACCATCCAATGCAAAGCGTCCAATATGAACACCGCCATTACGGCTGAGCTGTACGTAGACATATCGCCCATCTTGGCTGAACAAAGGCGCTGTTCCGGCTCCAGAACGCATATCGCTGACACAGCTGTGACCGAGCTGAACATCAATATCATCGTACAGTGCGCGATATAATCCGCCGTTTGTAGGTATCAGATAGATTCTGGTCAGGGTAGCAAATCCATGGGACAAGTCATCTGCCAGCATGAGAATGGAATTTCCATCCGGTGTGTATGTTATGGAATCAATCGATAATTTTCCGTCCGTCATTTGTCTAGTCGACTTGCCTTCACGACCTACAATAAACAGATCACTCGTAAGCCTCAAATCAGGATTCTGATAATCTTCGGATGAAATTTTAGCGGTATAGGCAATATCTTGTCCATCCGTTGACCAGGCAAAGGAAAATACATCAAATGTTCCGGAAGTAAGTTGAGTACAATGCTCCGTTGAGAGGTCCCACAGGAAAAGATGACTTCTACGGCCATTCCATAACCCGCCGCCATCGGCTTTAAATTTAATGCGATCTATCGTTTTTTCCTCAGGCATTTTAGGCTGATCAGCTTTTTCGTTTCCAAGTTCCAGTTCTTCCCCATCAGCTGTTTCAGCTTTGAGCAGTAAAGATTCTCCATCTGGAGACCATTTAAATGCGCTGACTCCATGCTCAACATTTGTGATTACGCGCGCTTCGCCGCCATCAGCGGGAATGATCCATACTTGTCGTGCGTCTTCATGTTTTCGAAGAAAAGCGATACGGGAACCGTTTGGTGACCAAGCCGGTGCAGCATCTTGTTCTCCCGCCGTAAAAGGAATATCACGGCTTCCATCTGCATCCATCAGGCGAATATGGGAGCGATAACCGTCATGCTTATCGCTGACTGTTTTTGAGACGTACGCTATCGCGCCGCTTTGTTGAGAGACGACCGGATCATTCACCCAGTGCATACGGTGCAAGTCTTCGGCGGTAATGACACGTTTTTCACTCATGCTAAAATCCCCCTAAATATGATATGTGTAGATAAATAGAAAATAAATACTATCCCACATTATCCCAGAGAAAAGAACAAAAATCCATCCATATGTATAGAAAAACCAACTGCTTAATCAGCAGCTGGTCAATTATGAGGCCTTTATGAAAGGTGACTTGATTAGCTTAACTGCTGCATCCGCCTCCGCAGCTGCTGCAGGATGAACCGCCACTGCAGGAGGAACCTCCGTCGCAGCCTGAAGTATTGCTGTCATGATCATGCCGGTCATCATTGCCGGAAGTGCACGCAGTACCGGAATATACAGCTGCTCCATCTTTCTTGATCATTTCGGCATCTGGAACCATATGACGTGTAAAATCATCTGGATCATTCCATGAAAAAAAGACAGCGGATGCAAGCAGGATCTCGGGATGATGGTAATTCACTTTGTGTTGATTGACAGGACGCCTAATTGAGGTATCAATCCGCTCCTGTAATCCTGTTAGTACCGCATCGATAGCCTTGTGGGCTTCACTGGAATGTTCATACGTCCAAGCGTTGAATCGTCTATCTGCTGGTAGGGAGCCTGACTTGTACTGATACGGCTCCATCTCATGTCTTGGTACAGGATTTCGAAAGAATGGTCCCCATAGCAGAGCACTTTGTGGCGTCCATCCAAACAGTTCAACATAAACGAGGTCAAACCATGCTCTTTCCCCGGGTATAGGTACCGCTTCAGCAGCATTAGGGCTGTGATGAAGCATTCTTCCAAGAAAGCGTTCTGAGAATCGTTGGTATTCCTGTGTATACATCAGCATCTCATGCCACAACTCATCTACCGCCTTACTGAACATGGGCACTCGATCAAGAACAGCACAAAGAATGAAGAACCGTTGTAGCTCAAGCCATCGCCATTCGTACTCACGTTCGGAGATGCCTGGATGCTCAGACATCATTCTCTGTCTTAATGCATCTTTGAAGCTTGCAGGAATCGATTGTTTCAGTTTGTTAGCCAGATCTACCGCTGGGCTGTCTACTCTGACCAGATCAGGTGGTGGAGGAGCATTCCGCAACCTACGGGTAATATTTAACCTTGAGCGGGATCGTACTTCTTTCAGACTTTTACGTAAAAACAGGCTGATCGAAGCCAAGCTGAACACGACCATGATAATGAGAATTATAATAAGACCTTTGCTCATATCGTTATGTCCTTTCTTAAGGGCTTTAGTGCATTATCACAAATTTATACATTTTATGCAAAACGTTTTGAAAAATGGTTAGCATGTTTCCTTGACCTGAAATGCTTTTCATGAATTATGCTTGATAGGTGACTCAAATATGAGGAGGAAATAAATATGGACAAAAAACTAGTTTTTTTTGATATAGACGGGACTCTATTGGACTATGATAAAAAGGTGCCCTTGTCAACAAAGGAAGCGATTCATGAATTAAAGGCAAACGGACATGAGGTTGCAATTGCGACGGGGCGGCCTCCGTTTCTGTTTAAGGAGCTACGGGAAGAGCTAGGTATCGATTCTTATGTCAGCTTAAACGGTCAGTATGTTGTTTATAAAGGAAACCTGGTTTACAGCAATCCGATCCCGCCTGAGGTTCTTCATTCACTTAATGAATATGCTGTAAGCTTGGATCAACCGATCATTTATACCAGTGAAGAAAATACGAAAATGAACATGACTTACCATAAGCGCGTTGAAGCCAGCTATGCCCCACATAAATTACCTATACCGGAATGTGATCCCGACTACTATTTGGGCAGACATATTTATCAGGCGGCTCTCTTTTGTACTAAAGAGGAAGAGACATCATATATCGTGAAATTCGATGATCTGCTCCGGCTTGTGCGGTGGGATGAAGTGGGCGTTGACGTAATTCCGAACGGAGGCTCCAAAGCAGCTGGAATCGAGAAGTTTATTCAGCATCTCGGTTATAAGCGAGAAGAGGTTATTGCTTTCGGAGACAATCTGAACGATCTGGAAATGCTGCAATTCGTCGGCCATGGTGTGGCAATGGGAAACGCGGACTCCGTAGTCAAGGAAGTAGCCAGATATGTAACAAAGGATGTCGATCAGGACGGCATTATGCATGGACTCCGGCAGCTCGGTTTACTGTCCGTTGACAGCGCCGTAGTATAGCTAGGTTTTCTGGATCCTTTGTACATGTTATATTTAGGTAAAATGAAGGATGAAGGAGAGAAATCTCGTGCACAGCCATCTAATAACATACTGTTTAGCCAAAAAAGGAGCTGCAGAAGACTACCCATTCGGTCCATCTCCGCTCGTCATGAAGGTCGGGGGTAAAATGTTTGCACTGATCTCCAAACCTGAAGAGAACGGGTTTACCCATATAGCATTAAAGTGTGATCCGGAAATCGCTGAGAATCTTCGGGAACAGCATGCTGCCGTTCAGCCCGGCTATCATTTGAACAAGAAACATTGGAACACTATCATCTGTGACGGCTCCTTAACGAATTCAGATATGCAGGATATGATTGATCACTCCTACGAGCTGGTTTTTAAAAGTCTTCCAAAATCTATGCGAGATTCGATTAGTGCGGTGATTTAAACAAGGGTATCGCATTGGTATATGATATATGGATTCGATTTAAGAAGCGAGGAGCCATTCATAATGCTTAAAGGTTGGAAATTTTCTGTGCTGGGTATCGTTATCGTTGGAATTGCCGCAGCGGTTGTGCCACAGTTCGGACTGATTGACTATGGAAGATCTGTTTCTTTGTTCATTTTGTTCGTTTTGTTTGTAGCGGCGCTGGAAATTATGGAACGGCTTGGCAAACGAAAAAAAGGTTAAAAATTCATCTACAATTAAAGGTGCGCCCCTCAGCAAAACGTGATATATTAAGAAAAAGTCACTATGTGTAACTGGCGTAACATGGAATACCATGAGGGAGCACATAGATAACAGCCGTACGCCTGGGCAGAGGTAAGGAGATTCCATAGGATCTCCTTACCTCTTTGTGTTTCTATAAACATAAATTGTCGAAAGGGCTGATCACATGAGCAAGGAAACGTTGATTTTGGATGGCAATCAAGTGGCGAACAGCATTAAAGAAGCATTGAAAGAGCGTGTGAAAAGATTGGTTCAGGAAGGGACAACACCTTGCCTGGCGACGGTCTTGGTCGGAGATGACCCTGCTTCGGAAACGTATGTCCGTATGAAGGGCAACGCATGCAAGAGGCTGGGGATTGACTCCAAGCGTGTGGTATTGGATCAGATGACTTCTACTGAACAGTTAATCCATGTAATAAATGAGCTGAATAACGACCCTTCTGTGCACGGGATTTTGCTGCAGCATCCTGTGCCGCATCACATTGATGAGCGGGCCGCGTTTGAAGCGATTTCGATTGAAAAAGACGTAGATGGTGTAACAATGCTCGGTTTTGCTCAAAATGCGTTTGGTCAGGCTCTATTTCCTTCCTGCACGCCTGCAGCGATTATGGCAATTATGGATGCTTACCACATTCCGATTGAAGGAAAGCATGCGGTTGTCGTTGGGAGAAGTCCGATCCTCGGCAAACCGGTATCTATGATGCTTCTGAACCGGAATGCAACGGTAACAATTTGCCATTCCAGAACACAAAATTTGGATCACCTGGTGTCACAAGGTGATATCGTGGTGGCAGCGGTCGGAAAACCGAACTTCATACAGGGAGATTGGATTAAACCGGGTGCTGTAATTATGGATGCCGGTTATAACGAAGGAAATATCGGAGATTGCGATTATGAAGCTTGCTTCCCGCATGCAAGTGCAATTACCCCAGTTCCGGGCGGAGTAGGACCTGTTACGATTGCAACACTGCTGAAACATACGGTTGATGCCGCTGAAAGATCGATGAAAGCATAAGTTTGAGCGCAAGTTGAGAGGGCAGTCCCAAAAGTGATTTTTAATTAATATCAGGGACAGTACGATTCGTACGCGTAGCGTCTTCAGTTAATCATTTTATGCTCTGCCCCGGTGTCTGAAATTTGTTATGCATGCGTTTACTATGATATTATGCACCTGACGATGGTTGAGGCTTGATTTTTGTATCATTATTCTCGAACTAACTTATAAGGAGGGTGAATATGGAGTGGTTAGCTGTACAACCCTATTATAAGATTCAAAGGGAAGTTGGAAGTACGGAACAAGTGATGTATGAGGATCATCGGACGTTATATTTGTATCGCGATAAGATCGTAACACATTATCGTGAATTTCCCGTCGCAGATGTGTTTGACCTATCTTTCCGTCAGATGGGGGATGTAGGGGGTTTTTTATACCTGCACACGAAGCTTGGAGTTTATTCTTATACTGTAAAGGAAGACCCATCCGGATTCATTGGAGCCTTTAAAAGTTTAAAACAATGAATAGTAAAGTGATAAAAATCGTCAGCGCATAGCTGGCGTTTTTTTTATCTTACGGGGTCTGTAAAGATCGCACGGTCCAGTAAATAACTGGACTAATGTCGGGAATGAAGACTTGGCTCAAGCAGGTTCCCAGAATATGCCTGTTTTTATAAACTGATAACACCAAAATGAATTGCAAGAATTTGCAAGGTAATTGTTGTCAGGAGGATTTGCATTGGGATGAAGGGGATGTCATATCCGAGATTCGCCGTATATTCCTATTCGGCAGCTTTTCTCTGGACGGCTGCATATTTCTCCCTCGGTATGTTTGTGTTCGGGGATAATTAGTCAGCCGAACGTTGAATTATACGGATATATTCACGTGGACGAAAGGATTGGGTTCCTATATCCGTTTCCAATGTGTTGATTGTGTTTATATTATACTTGGGACTGTGTGGTGCATACTTTGGTTCCGGGTAGTGTAAACGGTTGACATGCCAGTCCAGCACAGCGGCCCCCAGCACAAGTAAAGCGAACAAAATACAGCATACTGTAATCTTTCGGACGATCATTCTAATCACTCCTCACTTAAGAGTGATGCCCACTTAGTGTATTTTCATTCACAATACCTTTGACAAAAGTATTATTCATAGGCTATACTGATTCACAGTTTGAGATGTGTTTATTTTTGAGTTAATAACTACATATGGAAATAACCGGAGGAGCCTGCCAACAGCAGGCTCTTTTTGTGTTTTTTTGGTCTTACGAATTTTTGATTGGTAATACTGAGAAAAGATTAACATATTGGGGTTAAGGAGGAATCAACTTGTCGCTGCTTCATGTCGCCATTATGGCACCTATTATTTTTGCCGTTCTGGTACCTCTTATTTACAAGTTTACGAAACGTATTCACACAGGATGGTTTGTCCTTCCTGTACCGGTCATCTTATTTGTTTATTTCCTAAGCAGAATTCCTTCTGTACAGGAAGGTGAGGGAGTGCTCTCAAGCTTACCGTGGATACCTTCCCTGGGCATCAATTTTACGGTATACCTGGATGGGCTCAGCCTTTTGTTCGCCCTGTTGATTACCGGAATCGGCTTACTTGTCATTCTATATTCTGTCTTTTATATGGATAAGAACAAGGAAGCGATTCATCGGTTTTATGTATACCTGCTTCTGTTCATGGGTGCGATGCTTGGTGTCGTTTTGTCCGATAATGTGATGGTTCTTTACGGATTTTGGGAGTTGACGAGCGTTTCATCCTTTCTGCTGATTGCTTTCTGGTATTCCCGTGAACGATCAAGATACGGAGCTCTGAAATCGATGCTCATTACAGTATTCGGCGGTCTTGCCATGTTTACTGGCTTCCTGATGCTTTCTATTATGTCCGGAAGCATGAGCGTAAGGGAGATCATTGGTCAGGTCTCTGAAATGACAGATCATACATTATTTATTCCCGCCATGATTTTGATTCTGCTTGGCGCCTTTACGAAATCGGCCCAGTTTCCGTTTCATATTTGGCTGCCGGATGCGATGGAAGCACCGACTCCAGTCAGCGCCTATCTTCACTCGGCAACAATGGTTAAAGCAGGGCTTTATTTGGTTGCACGCTTTAGTCCGGTGTTTGCCGGGCAGGCGGAATGGTTCTGGCTGGTTACAGTTGTCGGCCTTACTACGTTGATTTACGGATCCATCCGGGCCATTAAGCAGACTGATCTAAAGGCACTGCTTGCGTTTTCAACGATAAGCCAGCTCGGTCTGATTATGAGTTTGCTCGGGCTTGGCTCGGCTGCCGCTTTTTATTCCGGGAGTCCCGAATCTCTGATTTACACGAAAGCAACGACAGCCGCTATTTTTCACTTGATAAACCATGCCACCTTTAAAGGTGCGCTGTTTATGGTGGTTGGTATTGTCGACCACGAAACCGGAACGCGTGATATCCGGAAGCTTGGTGGTCTGATGGCACTGATGCCAATCACATTTACGGTGGCTGCTATTGGGGCTTTCTCCATGGCCGGGTTACCGCCGTTCAACGGATTTTTGAGTAAAGAAATGTTCTTTACGGCCGTTCTCCATGTAACGGAAATGGATTTCTGGAATGTACAGACTTGGGGCGTACTCATTCCTGTTGTGGCTTGGATCGCGAGCGTATTCACATTCCTGTACAGCATGATTTTGGTGTTCAAGACTTTCACAGGCAAACTGCAACCGGCCAAGCTGGATAAGAAGCCGCATGAGGCGCCTCTTGGAATGCTGATACCGCCAGTGATTTTGGCATCACTTGCCGTTGTATTCGGTTTGTTCCCAAACCTGCTGTCCTACTCACTTATTGAACCGGCGATGGCTGCCATTATGCCAGATATGCTCGCACCAGGCGAGAAATTCATGGTGAAGATCGAGTTCTGGCACGGGTGGACAACCGAGATTTTTATGACGATAGGCATTATCGTGCTGGGGACGATTCTGTACAAGTTTTATGGAAGACTTCGTCTGCTCAATCGCCCATTATTCAACCGGGTTACGTTTAACCGGATATACGACCGGGGATTAAATTCTCTTGAACAGGGCGGGAAAAAGCTGACAGGTAGCTATATGACCGGGTCTATTCGGCACTACATGATTTATATTTTTGGGTTTATGATCTTACTTTTAGGATATGCCATGGTGTATTCGGATGGGATCAAGATTAATATTTCACAATACGCTCCGATATCGTTCTACGAATCGATCGTCATTATCGTGCTTGTGATATCGGTTCTTGCGCTTCCATTTGTCCGCTCACGTCTAGTTGCCATTATTTTGACAGGCATGTCGGGCTATATGGTCACATTGTTCTTTGTATTGTTTCGGGCGCCGGACTTGGCTCTTACACAGATGGTTGTGGAGACAGTCTCCGTTATGCTGTTCCTGCTGTGCTTCTATCATCTGCCGAAACTCAAGAAGGAGCATGTTCCACTGAGATTCAAGTGGACCAATGCGCTAATCTCGATCGGTGTAGGCGTTGTGGTGACACTCATTGCTTTGGGAGCAACCAGCGGCAGAATGTTTGAACCTATTTCAGACTTCTTCTTGAAAGAAAGCTATACGTCAGCTGGAGGTAAAAATGTCGTCAACGTCATTCTAGTAGATTTCCGTGGATTTGATACGATGCTAGAAATCACGGTGTTATGTATTGCAGCTTTGGGTATCTATGCCATGATCAAGATCGATCCGGGCGATGCCATTCTGGGGCAACGGGAGATGAGACAGGATATCCTCTTACCGAAAAGCAACGACGTAATACTGAAAACGATCTCGAAAGTGGTCATCTTTATCGTCTTGACGTTTGCTCTTTATTTATTCCTTGCCGGACACAACAGCACAGGTGGAGGCTTCGTCGGGGGACTAATGACTGCCTCAGCGTTGGTGCTACTTTCGATGGCCTTTGGTATGAATGTAAGCCAGAAAATGATTCCGGTAAACTTCAGAACGGTCACGGCTATAGGCCTTCTTTTGGCGTATTTTACAGGTATGGGATCCTTCCTGTTCGACATGCCGTTCCTCAGTCATGCTTTCGGGCATTTTGAACTGCCGCTGCTGGGAGATACTGAGCTTGCTACCGCTCTGCTGTTCGATATGGGTGTATATTTGGCAGTTGTAGGAGTCACCATGACGATCATTTATTCAATTGGGAGGGACAACTAGCCATGGAATTATATATGTCACTTGCGATCGGTGTTTTATTTGCTGTTGGGGTATACTTGATTCTCTCCAAAAGCCTGCTTCGCATTATTTTGGGAACTTCTCTAATTTCACACGGGGTTAACTTGCTGCTGCTGACAACGGCCAAGCTTAAGACAGGTGCAGCACCGCTGCTTGGGGAACAGGCGAAATCGTATGTTGATCCGCTCCCTCAGGCGCTTATTTTGACGTCCATTGTTATCAGCTTCGGCGTGACGTCGTTCTTTTTCGTACTTGCTTATAAAGCGTATCAGCGGCTCGGGACTGATGATATGGAAGAATTGAGGGGGGAAGAGGATGAATAATCTGATCGTTCTTCCGCTCCTGATTCCATTGCTTACAGCAGTTATCCTCATTTTCCTGTCCAAAAGAGTGAAGGTGCAGCGATGGATAAGCCTGATCAGTATCTTCCTTAATGGGGTATCAGTTGTGCTCATTATGGATCAGGTTCAGGAAAAGGGAATCCAGACGTTATATATGGGTGGCTGGTTGCCGCCTTACGGCATCGTGTTCGTGGCGGATATGTTTGCGGTGCTGCTTGTGCTGACAACACTTATTGTGGCGGCAGGATGTCTCCTATACGCTTTTCGCACGATTGGCGAGCAGAGAGAGAAGTATTACTTCTATCCGTTTTTTCAATTTCTATTAGCGGGTGTTATCGGTTCATTTCTGACCGGTGATCTGTTTAATTTGTTTGTCTGTTTTGAAGTCATGCTTATATCTTCCTATGCGCTGATCGTTCTGGGAGGTACCAAACGACAGCTTAGAGAGACGCTAAAATACATTTTGATCAATATCATTTCGTCTGCGCTGTTTGTTGCTGCCATGGCTTATCTTTACGGTGTGGTCGGTACACTGAATATGGCCCATCTATCCGTTCGTGTAGCAGAAGCAGGACAAGGTGGCTTACTGAGTGTGATCGCCATCATGTTTTTGATAGTATTCTCATTGAAAGCAGGGCTGTTCCTGTTCTTCTGGCTGCCGGGGTCCTATAGTGTTCCTCCCGCAGCTGTAACTGCGTTATTCGGTGCACTGCTGACGAAAGTAGGGCTGTACGCGATCATCCGCACGTTTACACTCATCTTTTATCACGATCAAGGCTTCACGCACAATATCATTGCTTGGATGGCCATGGCTACAATGATTCTGGGTGGGCTTGGAGCTGTGGCGTACAAGGATATTCACCGGATTCTTAACTACAATGTGGTCATCAGTGTCGGATTTATCGCTTTCGGTTTGGCTGTGGCAACGAAGGATTCGCTTGACGGTGCGGTGCTTTATCTCATTCATGACATGATTGCAAAAGCGCTGATGTTCATTCTGGGAGGAATGATCATCTCCGCTGCTGGTACGAACAAGCTGAACGAGATGGGCGGATTAATTAAACGTTACCCGCTTTTGGGATGGATGTTTTTCATTCTTGCCTTAGCTCTGGTCGGTATTCCGCCCCTTAGCGGTTTTCCAGGTAAAGTTCTAATGGTTCGCGGCGGTCTGAGTGAAGGTGAATTCCTGCTGACGGCGGTTGCGGTAGCTTCAAGCCTGATTGTGTTGTACTCCTTAATGCGTGTATTTATAGGAGCATTCTGGCGGGAAGATCACATGCTGCCTGTTCGGGAAAAGAAAAAATGGCATAGTTCGGCTTATGTATCTGCAATCGGTCTATTAGTATTGGTTATTGGACTTGGTGTCGGTTCGGAATGGATTTATTCCTTCGCCGGACAGGCGGCTGAGGTTCTAACCAATCCGTCAATATACATTGAAGCCGTATTAAAGGAGTAGTGGAGATGGGCCTTCAAATTGTATTAAATCTAATCATCGCCTTCGTCTGGATGTTTCTTTATTCGGACTGGTCTCCCCAGCGATTCATCCTTGGATATCTGATCGGTGCCATCCTCATTGGACTATTGAACCGATTCTGGCCGCATGACTTTTATTTGCGGAAGTTATGGGCAGTTATTGCACTGCTCTTCCTGTTTCTGAAAGAGCTGTTTAAGTCGAGCATTACCGTGCTTGGTCAAGTTATTAGACCGAGACTGAATATTCGCCCGGGTATTTTTGCATATGAGACGGAGCTAAAAAGTGATTGGGAGATCACCGTGTTGTCTTGTCTGATATGTCTGACCCCTGGCACGCTGACCTTGGAAGTGTCTCATGACAAGCGGACGTTATATATTCACGCCATGGATATAGAGGATAAGGGTGAGGTTGTTCGGCAGATCAAGGATACCTTTGAAAAAGCAATTTTGGAGGTGACAAGGTAATGCTTAATAACATACTTATCGCTTCTCTGGTTATATTGTCACTTGCTATGCTCGGATGTTTATATCGCTTGATCAAAGGGCCTTCCATGAACGATCGGATTATGGCGCTGGATACGATTGGAATTATTTTACTGTCTATGATCGCTGTTCTTTCGATGCTATTCCGGACAGAAGCGTATTTTGACATCATATTACTGATTGGTACTCTGACATTTATAGGCTCTACAGCCTTGGCAAGATTTATTGAAAGAGGTGATGTCATTGAACGGAGTAACGATGAGTGAAGTTGGAGAACTGCTGATCGGGCTATTGGTGCTAATCGGTGCGTTGATAAGCGCTGTGAGCGCATTTGGCTTAATCCGTCTGCCTGATGTGTATTTGAGATCGCATGCGGCGACCAAAAGCTCGACGCTGGGCGTTCTCTTAATACTAACAGGTGCGTTTCTGTACTTTATGTTCTATGTAGACCATGTTAGCGCGAAGCTTTTGCTAGGTATTATCTTTGTATTCATCACGGCACCGGTTGCAGGCCATCTGAATGGGAGAGCCGCTTACCGCTCAGGTGTTCCACTGTGGGATCAAAGCACGCATGATGACCTTCGCCCTGCACTCGAGAAGGAATGTAAGAACAGTAAGGATAAAGGTACAAATTAGAAGGATCACACGTTAAAAAAAGTTTATTTACATTTACTGGATCGTTGGCGATATAATAATGCTGAAGGAGCTGATATATTGTCAATGGTCCATTTGAACCGTCATGTATTCAATAGTCTGGATGAGATGTCTCTCGGAACAACGTGTTTTGAACCGTTAATTCAAGCTTTCAAGGAAGTACGTATGCGTGGAGGGGATGAGCGTACTTTCTACACGGGGCTATCAGAGGGGCAGCAGCAGCTGTTTATTTTTCGCGTGTATTATGATCACGTACATCACTCGCCGGAGGAATTATTTTGGTGGAGTGCATATTTCCTGGCCCAGCCACTGAGATGGTTGGCTTTGAAAAGCAGTTTCCGGGTTCATGGAGATGACGAGGCTGCCGGGCTTTTGGAAGAAATAGAAAGCTTTTTGACAGCTAGTGGGTATTCCCAGAGTTTGGAAATATTTGATGTTTCTCGTTCGGATATGGCGGAGAACCTTGAACTTCTAAACTCATTTAACGATTACTATGACAGGCTTCAAAAACACACTGAGGTAATTCATCAAAGGCTTGCTCAATATATCCGTTCTCATCCCGATGAATTTGTTAATTTGGAGTAGAGGAACGAAAAAACCGCCAATAAGGCGGTTTTTTGTTGTATAGAAGTGTTTATGTTAGGCATGATGGTAGCGGTTCTCCATCTTTTTGCCTGCGAGCCACAGCAACCAAAGGACACCAATGGCAATCAGTATACGCCACGGCTGATGAATGAATCCCTGCCAATCATGACCGATAAAAGCGACCATAAAAATCATGACCGATTTGCCTGCCATAACGGCAATGATGAATGTTCTCATAGATACGTTACTAATACCGGAGGCCACATTGATGAGCGCCGATGGGGTAAAGGGAAAGCAGTAGAGTATGAATATCGGAGTAAAACCTTTTTCCTCAATCCAGTGAAAGAAACGCTGTGTTCCCGGCATTCGCTTTTGGATGTACAGTCCGAGCTTTCCTCCCAGTTTACGTGCCAGCCAAAATACAGCAATAGAGCCGGCGCACACGCCGATCCATGAGAACAGGAACCCCAACCACAAGCCATAGGCGGCTGCGTTGCCCATTACAATGACGATAAGCGGCAGAATCGGAAGAAATGCTTCAATGAAGGGAAATAATATGCCCGGCAGAGGGCCCAGGCTGGAATACTTGTGAAGCCAGGATTCTACCTGATTCATGTCGATATTTTTCATAAACGTTAAAACCTGCTCAATCCAATCTAACATAATAAGTACGATCTCCCCTATGGTTATCTGTTTGTTTGAATAATGCTTTTATTTGATAAACTGAATTAAACTTTTGCAGTCGTTTTATGTAAAAAATCAATGAATTTTATTATATCATATTAACCCATTGGACCGCATCTGAGCAAACCGGAGGGTTCGAAAAACGTTGTTAGAAGATATTAATCGTGGATGATTTTTTCAAGTTGTACAGGAGAGAATGTTGATATTAGGCAACAATATTTGAACATTGCTTAGAATTCCTATATTATTATAAAGTAAATTTTCGACAATTATCGCCAAAGCGGTAATATTCTACACCGAAGGGGTTCTCTGAATGTCCAAAAAACACCGAAAGCTATCTGTCGGCGAGATCATTAAACGTATCATTTTCATCACACTCGGAGCTGTCATGATGGCCGTCGCTCTCGAAGTATTCCTCGTCCCTAACACCATTATTGATGGAGGGATAACTGGTATTTCTATCGTTTTATCCAAAGTTACTCCAATAGCACTTGGATTGTTCCTTTTCTTGTTCAACCTCCCTTTTCTGTTTATTGGTTACAAGCAAATTGGCAAAACGTTTGCCTTATCCACGCTGTACGGCATTATCGTCCTGTCGGTTACAACGGGGCTGCTTCATGATGTTGAGCCTTTTACGAATGAAAAAATATTGGCCGTTCTCTTCGGCGGACTGATTCTTGGATTTGGGGTAGGGTTAGTAATCCGTTACGGCGGGGCGCTTGACGGCACGGAAATCGTTGCAATTCTTCTCTCCAAAAAATTGCGTATACCTGTTGGCCAGATCGTTATGTTCATCAACGTATTTATTTTTATTGTGGCTGGCTTCGTCTTCGGTGCCGATTCAGCGATGTTCTCCATCTTCACCTATTATATCGCAGCGAAAGTTATGGACATTGTTGTTGAAGGTTTGGACGAGTCCAAATCCGTTACAATCATCTCCAATGATTATGAGGATATTTCAGATGCGATTAACGACCGGCTGGGACGCAGCACGACTCTGCTGTATGGTAGAGGAGGTTACTCCAAGGAAGAGACTCAAATGATTTACTGTGTAGTCAACAGACTTGAAGTTTCCAAGCTGAAAACCGTCGTCCAGGAAATCGATAAGAACGCATTTATTTCGATTCAAAATGTTGCGGATGTACTTGGCGGCAGCATCGTGAAGAAAGATATTCATTAGACGAATTAGACTACAGAAAGCATCTCATGTGTCAGAACGCATGGGATGCTTTTTTATTATGAAGAGAGTCATACAAATTTTAATCATCTAAATCCAACAAAAAGCCCTTTACAGGTATAACCTAAGCAAAGGGCTTCATGTTTTAGATTGATTTATTTCCGAACCTCAAAAAATTCGCACTCTTCACGTTTATGGTAACCGAGAGTGCTTACTCCGGATTGTGTAATAATCGTCTCATCCGTAAACCGAATAACGATCGTGCCGGAATCAATGAGATGATTATCTTTAAATATTCGAATTTTGTACTGGAAATCCGCAGCTTCCTGAAAATCCTGGTCCGTAATCAGAGGTCTGACAATTGGCATGACGTTGGTTGTGTCTCCTTTAATTATAGTGGGGGATTGGTGTGACATTTGCGGCAGACGGGGAAGTAGGTGTCGTTCCCTCCAATGACGATCTGCTCTCCGGTGTAGATCGGCTTTCCGTCTTTTACCCGAAGGTTCATAATCGCTTTACGTTCACAAAACCAGCAGATCGTTTTCATTTCTTCGATTTTATCTGCATATGACAGCATGAAGCGGCTTCCTTCAAAGAGCTCATTCTGAAAATCGTTCTTGAGTCCGAAACCCATAACCGGGACATCCAGCTCATCGACAATACGAACCAGCTGCAGGATACTGTCCTTGCTTAAGAATTGACATTCATCAACGAGAACACAGTAAGGTTTAGGTTCGTGATTGCTTACAATTCCGTATATATCAGTATTCTCCATGATTGGAGTAGCTTGTCTTCTAAGGCCGATCCGGGAGGAGACATATCCAACTTCATCGCGGTTATCTATGGCGGAAGTGAAGATCAGGACCGGTTTGTTTTGTTCCTCATAGTTGTGTGCGACTTTCAAAATTTCAATCGATTTTCCGCTGTTCATTGCTCCATATTTGAAATATAACTGTGCCATTCTCATTTCCTTTCCCATTGAACATGTAAAGTACATATCATTTTCTCATTATCAGGTGGTGTGTGTAAATAACAATTCTTATGAAAATAAAGACTGCATTGCAGTCATTTGACTACAATGCAATCTTTAGTCTAATCAAGCCTATGTTTAATAGTGAAAACACCGAATGATGATAACGAGTAAAATAAACAGAATTAGTTCTGGGGCGACACCTTTTTTGACAACAGGTACATGAATTGGTGCAGGTACACAACCGTGACCATGCATATGATCGTGATGGACGTGACCATGCATTTGGCCATATTTATGTCCAGTCATGTGATGCCCAGAGCCGGCCACATGGGAATGCCCACCCCATTCTGTTTTCATGTGAACATCAGGAACACCTTTTTCGCTTCTTACGTATCCTGTTTCAGCTCCGCCTGTTACTCCTCCAAGACCAGCCATTACAACAGCTCCTTCTCGTTAAGTTGTGTGTTTATCTTGGGTATAGTATGACGGTAAGGATAGATGTACCTGTGCCAATACCCATATGGATTAAAGTTTTCTCTGGATCATCACTGATTGAGAAATTGAGCGTGTTTATCGCGGCTTTTTGTAATTTAACTGTTCAGAACACCTATTTATGTTATAACATATGGAAGTGAATGATTAGTAACATTTGTAAGTTGAGTTTGGGAGTGATTTCGATTGTCTATTAATATTATCAAACTCCTGTTTGTTCCTTTTATATCCCTATTTATTATCGTCTCATCGATTTCATTAGGGAAAGATGCGAGTTTGGGACTGATGATTTTTACAGGTTTGTCATTATCAATAAGTTTGGCTCTAGATCGTAAATACCCGAGACTAAAAGTATTTCAGTTTATCTTTTTAGGCGCATTTCATTTCGTTAGCAATTTAAATTGGTGTATACTGCTTTACTACATCGTGATTATTAATCTAATCCAGGACAAAGAGAAGTTTAAAGAGACGATGCCCGTGGCCTTTCTGTTAGTCATGCAATACTCCATCATTCGACTGACCTACACGCCATTAGATGAATATAACTTGCTCGTATCGATTTTTGATATCATATCATCGTTTGTTATCATTATGACGTTACATATTATGATCCGTATTGAATCTGAGAAAATAACTTTAACGAAGCAGAACGATTACCTCATTAATCATGATTCGCTTACCGGTTTTCTGAATTACGAAGGCTACATGAAAACCGTTCAAGAGCTTACCGATAACAGGACTAACTTTCAGCTTGTACTGCTCGATATTAACAACTTCAAATCATTGAATGCCAAAGATATAGCCACAGCGAATGAGATTCTTATCCATTTTTCACGCTCAATACAAAACCACTTCACGAACATGCTTGGTTCCGCCCGATATGCAGGAGATCGGTTTGCGATTCTTCTACCATCTACTGACAGGGTAAAGGATTTAATGCCTTTTGATGAACTCGGCATACAGATCACCTACAGCGTAACTAAATTTCCCCAAGAAGCATCAACATTTCAAGAAATCATCAGCATGGCCGAAGAACGGATATTCCAAATGCGCAGAGAAAGCTGGCTAAAAACCCAGGAAGAATTCATGCGCTCCGCTAAAATGAAAACGGTTGGCGAGTTAGCGGCCGGTATGGCCCATGAAATCCGCAATCCATTAACAGCGATAAAAGGGTTTGTCCAGCTATCCAAAATTCAAAATTACAACATTGAGCCATGGTATGAAGTCATCATGGGTGAAATAACGCGGGTCGGAGAGCTGACGGCAGAGTTTCTTCAGTTTTCCAAACCTCATGCGAGCAATATGAAACCGGATTCTTTGCGTTTTTGTATGACCAGAGTCTTCTCCCTTTGTGAATCCGAAGCGGCCTCGCGCGGTCATTCGTTTACGATGGATATTCTGGATGATCGGGCTATGGTCTACATGGATAGGGACAAAATCATCCAGGTCATGATTAACCTCATACGTAACGCATTTCAGGCGATGGAGACGACAGGTCATGTCCATTTCTCATTACATATAGAGGGAAAGACTGCAATAATTGAAGTTTCGGATACAGGGAAGGGAATAGCCGAAGCAGATATCGTTCAAATTTTTGATCCGTTTTATACAACCAAAGAAGAAGGAACAGGGCTTGGGTTATCCTTGTGTCAAAAAATCGTGGAGGATCATGGAGGCTCGATTTCCGTTCAAAGTGAGTTGGAGAAGGGAACGGTCTTCACGATTAGGCTACCGATTTCAGAAGATCCAGTTTCTACAATATAAAAAGAACAAGGCTCCCAGGATTGAACATCTCCAGGAACCTTGTTGTTATTACATCTAGATGTTTACTTCTACCATCCAGCCGAACGGATCCGGTATGGTTCCGCGCTGAATGCCTGTTAATGTGTCGTACAACTTGCCGGAGATTTCACCTGTCTTGCCATCAGATATGACTAGTTTTTCATCAAGCCAGTTAAGCTCACCGATCGGAGAAATGACAGCTGCAGTACCTGTGCCGAATGCTTCCTCCAGAGCGCCGCTCTTGGCGTCTTTGAACAGGTCTTCGATGGACATCGTACTCTCTTCCACCGGAATGTCCCAATGCTGTAGCAACTGAATAATCGAGCTCCGAGTAATGCCGTCCAGGATGCTTCCATTTAACGCAGGAGTATGAACGGTTCCATTGATCTTGAAGAAGACGTTCATGCTGCCGACCTCTTCGATGTATTTACGGTGGACACCATCCAGCCACAGAACCTGGGAGTAACCCTTTTCCTTAGCAACTTCTTGTGCCTTCAAGCTGGCAGCATAGTTACCGGCAGTCTTAGCTTCACCAATTCCGCCTCTTACCGCACGTACATATTCACTTTCTACAAATATTTTAACCGGGTTCACACCTTCTGCGTAGTAGTTGCCTACCGGCGACATGATGATGATGAACTGATACTGGGTTGAAGCATCAACCCCAAGCGCCGGCTGCGTTGCAATAACAAACGGGCGGATATATAAAGAGGTTCCGGGTTCCGTAGGAATCCATTCCTGATCAACGGCGATTAGGCTTTTCAAAGCATCAAGAGCTAACTCTTCATCCAATGCCGGCACACCCAGACGTTCATTGGAACGGTTTAGACGCTGAATATTTCTTTCCGGTCTGAAAAGAAGGACCTTGCCTTCCGTGGTTTTGAATGCTTTCAATCCTTCAAAAATCGTCTGGCCGTAATGAAATACTTTGGCAGCGGGATCCAGTACGATTGGTTG
Source organism: Paenibacillus uliginis N3/975 (assembly GCF_900177425.1). NCBI lineage: Bacteria > Bacillati > Bacillota > Bacilli > Caryophanales > Paenibacillaceae > Paenibacillus > Paenibacillus uliginis. Next base: position 2,341,943 of record NZ_LT840184.1, read on the forward strand.
ATAAGGCACGATTCGGGGTTCATGCCAACCTCGATCGTCAGCGTAATCCATAATGAACATGTGATCTGTAAAGTGAATGCCGAACCCTAACTCATGTTGAAGCGGTTTTTGTTTTTTCTTCGTTGTTGTTTGGATATCTATTGATCTAGCCATTGTTCCCATCGCTCCCTAACATATTTATTCTTAATTGAATGCTATCATTTCAGAAGGTATATTTAAAGTATCTATTTTGTTTAATTATCATATCATTTAGGTATGGGCGGACAGGTGAATGTTATGGACATGCGACAAATGAAGTATTTTCTTGCCATTGCCAGGGAAGGTCAAGTCACCCGTGCGGCCAAGCAGTTGAATATGGAGCAGCCACCGCTTAGCCGTCAGCTGAAGCTGATGGAAGAAGAGCTGGGCGTCAGATTATTTGACCGCACCCCTAAACGCCTAAACCTGACGGAAGCAGGGGAGCTTCTTAGGCAGAGGGCAGAGATTTTGCTGGCACAGTTCGATGAAACCATTAAGGAAGTCAAGGAGATAGAAGAAGGTGTAAGGGGAGTTCTCTCACTTGGATCCGTGGTATCCTGTATATCATTGTTGCCGCACCGCATCCAGCTGTTTAGAGAAACATACCCGCAGGTGACCTTTAAGATTCTGGAGGGGGATCATATTTATTTGGGAGAGCTGCTGCAGAAACGAGTCATTGAACTGGTTGTAGCTAGGCTTCCTTTTGAAGCAATTACACATATTGATCATTGTGAAGTGCTTTCTCTTCCTTCAGATCCTTATGTAGCCGTCATTCCAAGTTCGTGGACTTCTCAAATCGGAAAAAAGACCGTACAGATGAAGGAGCTTGCACACTTTCCATTTCTGACCTTGAAGACGGACAAGACGACACGTATGCATGAGCAGGTCATGAATGAATGCAAGCGTCACGGCTTTCAGCCTAATATTATCTGTGAATGTTCGAGTGTGGCGATTATTATGTCACTTGTAGCAAGCGGGATCGGAGCGACGATCTTTCCTAAATCGGTCATATCATCGTACCCCGTCAGCGTTGTTCAGATGCTAGATATTGAAGATGCAGACTTCCAATCCGAAGTGGGGATTGTCTGGCTCAAGGACCATTATTTATCCAAGAGTGCTCAGCGTTTCATTGACAGTTTTAGAGAGAGGTTCATATAGCGAATTTATTAATGATAATATATGATTTACTCATATGAATGAAAGGTGGGCGAATCTATGATTATGCATATCTTGAGTTATCCGGCTTGGAGGCAGACCCTTCAGGATGGGGAATACGCTCCAGCAAGTTTAGAAAAAGAAGGCTTTATTCACTGCTCCAAACCGGATCAGGTTGTTGACGTTGCGAATTCTATATACAAAGGTCAAACCGGACTCTTCTTGATGTTTATAGATGAAGAGAAGGTTGAATCTAACATCGTGTATGAAGACTTGTACGAGTTAGGAAAGCTTTTTCCACATATATATGGACCTTTAAATTTAGATGCGGTCACCCAGATTGTAGAGTTTATACCAGACGAGGACGGAAACTTCACGTTGCCAACAGGAGTGCTTCAGTGAAATTCTACAAGGAAAAGCTGCCTATTGTAGAGTTGGGGAGAAAAGTGTTGGGTGCTCGAGGTCATAAGCAGTTTGTCGGCACACCCGAACAGCTAGTTGCTTTTATGCAGGAATGGTACGAAGGATACGGCTGCGACGGTTTCAACATTATGGCACCGGTTTTGCCGGGAGGCATGGACGAGTTTGTGAATGAGGTTGTTCCTGTGCTGCAGAAGCAGGATCTTTTTCGTACAGAATACGAAGGCGTGACATTGAGAGATCATCTTGGATTGTTACGTCCCCAAAACGGACACTTCCGATAGGACGGGAAGGATGCTCCGGCATTGTCTACGTTGTCTAGGAGCTGAGCAGACAGAGTTGGTCCATCCTATATTGAATGTACAAAGAAATCGCTCCTTTAAATGGTGGCTAGACACTTCCATTTTACCAGAGGGCGATTTCTTTTTGTCTTTTTTAGTGGGATATGCACGAAGCAGCGGAGGGGACGAAGCAATTCCGGACAAGCGGAGCGATCGCCTTTGCCCCCGAATTTCCCTATCTACCAAGACCGTTCAAGAAATTCGGGGGCAACAGCGATGGGAGGAATGTTTCGTACGTGGAGCGTCTTCCAACAGAAGTAAAGGCTGCCCCGTAAGATCTAAAATCTTTGGGACACCCCCTTATGCTACTGATGAAGATTGTATTAGCTATTTACAATACCTAATACAAAACCATCATAACCTTTACTGCCAACAGTCTGAATGGCAGTTGCCGTAATCTTGGGTTCATCAGCTAACAGATCATAAAACGTCCTTACTCCCTTGACACGGGGATCTTGACTATTTTCATTTATAACTTCGCCTTCACGAATGACATTATCTCCAATAATAACAGTTCCAGGATAAGACAGATGAAGTGCCCATTTTAGATAGTTTGGATTATTTGGTTTGTCAGCATCAATTAATATAAAGTCAAAGGGCTCTACGCCCTCACTTTCCATTTGAGCCAATTGATCTAAAGCTTCTCCTACTCGAAGTTCTACAATACCACTTAGCTGAGCTAGGGATATGTTCGCCTGTGCTACCTGAGCATGAACTGGGTCTAGTTCCAATGTCACTAATTGTCCATCAGACGGCAGTGCTCTCGCCAACCAGATTGTACTGTATCCCCCCAATGTACCAATCTCCAAAATTCGTTTTGCGCCTTTCATTTGAGCTAATAAGTTTAATAACTTCCCTTGACTTGGTGTAACATCATAGGGTGGTAACCCTGCCTGTTGATTTGCGGACAACACTTGTTCCAGTACCGAGTCATATGGAATCAGACGCTCCGAAATATACTCATCCACCTTCACCCAAGTATTCATTTGATTCATACTTATCATTTCTCCTTTTGAATTTTTTACCTTCAGCTGTATTGTATGTGAGAATTAATCATAAAAATAATATATGTTTCTAGTTGATTCATATATATAATATATATATTTGAAGCGAAGGGAGCTTATAAATGAATTTACATGCATTACGCTTATTTCATGTGGTCGCATCTACTGGAAGCGTGACACGCGCTTCGGAATTGTTAAATATAAGTCAGCCAGCTATTACCGCTCAAATTAAAAAATTTGAGAAAGAGTTGTTACTCACCCTGCTTAAGCCTCTAGGAAGAGGGATTGCACTAACAGATGCTGGTGAAGAGCTTGCTCTACTTGCAAAAAGACTCTTCGCGGTTGAACAGCAAATTGAACAATTCGCTCAGGATTATCGTAATGGTACGAAAGGATGCATTAGATTAGCCGCAACGTATTTACCCGCTCACTTCCTGATACCCGCTTGGATCGCAAAGTTCAAACAACAATATGAACATGTTGAAATGATGATTACTACGACCAATTCAAGTGATGCACTGAAGCAGCTTTTAAATGTAGATGTGGATATCGCTATTTATGGGGGGATAGCCGAGAAATATCCAGATACGATTCTGACAGAAGAATTGTTTCAGGACGAGCTATGGTTTGTAGTTGCACCTAATCACCGATATGCGAATCAGCAAGTTACTCTGTCGGAAATGATGAAAGAACCTTTTGTCATGCGTGAGGAAGGCAGTTCAACTCGGGATAGACTACTATCTTTATGTCGCACATACAATTCATCAGTTCCTACAATATCTTTGCAATTTAACGGACTGCATGAAGCGATCACAGCTGTTATTGCCGGATACGGTGCAAACTTTGTCTCATCATTAGTTGTACGCGAATATGTAGAACGTGGGGAGTTGTCCCGCGTTTATGTTGAAGGGATCCATTTAAAAAATACAATTGCCATTTGTACACGAAAAAACGAGACATTGTCAGCTTCCTCAATGAACCTCATTCAGATGATCCGTCAAAATCCATATATCAAATAGTGAGATTACCTAATTTCCAAGTTCCAGCATATTGAAACAAGCATATTACATATATTTCAAATAAATGAGGATAATTAAAATTTACAGGAGGAGGGATGAGGTTGACAGATGCTTTCGTGGCACGCTCGTTAGACGAGATACGGTTTTGGTCTAGAATCATGAAGGAGCATTCCTTGTTTCTTCGATTAGGCTTTAGATGCGAAGATACCCAGCTTATTGCTGAGGCGATGCAGTTTCAAGCCACTTTCGAAGATATCGAGAGAAGGTCCCACGCATATTCTTTAAATACGGATCCTTCCACGATTAGGGAGTTTAATTGCGAGGTTCAAAACGCGGCAACCCATATTTGGGCGTTTAAAAGAAAGGTGCTCGGTCTCATATTGCGATGCAAACTTCCAGGGGGGACCAATTTTCCGCTATTAGTCGATCATGTGAGCAGGGAAGCGAATTATTTTCGAAACCGCCTTGATGAGCTGAATTGTGGGCAACTGGAGCCTCTGCATGATGCGATTATAGACGAAAATGTATTTTTCTTAAGAATCATGGCTGACCATGCAAAATTTATAGGCCATTTGCTGGACCCATCAGAGCGGAAGCTTGTAGAGCAGGCTAGGGAGTTCGGTCATGAGTTTGATCAATTGATGTTTCAAGCTATAGATCTAAGCTCGATGCGACCACAATCACAAACTGTTCCGCTATTAAGCCAATTTGTCGATGAAAACAAAGTATCGGTAAAGTCCCTTCGCGATTTCAAGAAAACAGCGGCTGACTTGATTGAGCAGTGCCGAATAAAGAGCATTATTCATCCGTTGTTGGCAGACCACGTATTCCGCGAAGCCGAAAGGTTCCTCTTCATTCTTGAAATGTTTGATCGATCCTTATCAGGTCATCATGTCAACAAAAAAGAATTGCTTTTCTAAGCTGCAAGGATATCGAACCATCTTCTCTAAATTCACATATATTGAATCTGAATATGGGATCTAGGGAGGTTTTTATCTGTGAGCAAACCAGTAAAAGGGGTTTTGTTCTGTTTAAACGATTCTGATGCTAATTCTGAACATTCTCATAAGTTGTTTATTACTTCCTGGGACGGTAGACCTGTTAACCTTCATGTTCATCCATTTTCCGGTGATACTTCGTATGATGTAGGTCATTATCATCATTATGCCGGCATTACAGAGGCTGCACCAACTGGAGTTCCGCATGTCCACAATTATTATGCCGTAACTTCATTTAATGATGGGCACAAGCATACGATTAGAGGCACGACAGGGCCAGCATTCCCTTTACCGGAAGGGGGCCATTATCATCATTTTGAAGGCTACACTACGGTTAATGGAGCAATTCCACATACCCATAAATACGCTGGAAACACAGGGAATGAAAAAAACTATTAAACCTAAATGGAATAATGAGGGCTGCCTGTCTCGGGCAGTCTTTTTTACGTTCTCTAATCCGATTTGCTAAAAGATAGAAATCATATCCTCAAATTAAAGGCGCTATATGGTAATTTAAATTATGGGTCATTTTTTTTGAGGAATTGTCAGAAATCAAGAACTTCCCGAGTCTATATAGCAGGTCAACTTTTTGAAAGCGGGGTTATATGTTGAATACTTTGGAAGACAGCAGCATCAAGGATTGGGAAGAGCTAGAAGACGGAGAACTGGTGAAGCGGGCTCAGTCAGGTGAAAACGAGGCGTTTGGAGAACTGGTTCGTCGGCATCGTGCCAAGGTGTACCGCTATGCCAGAGCGTATACTCAAGAATCCTTCCTGGCAGAGGATATTGTACAGGATGCTCTCATTCGAGCATTTATGCATCTTGGTAAACTGGTCGATGTGGAACGATTCCTGCCCTGGGTTCACCGAATTGTTCGCAATCAGGCGTTCTCTAGACTGAACAGCACAGCAGCTGTGAAGGAACAGTCGTTTACCGCGCTGGCTTCCATCATGGACCGGGATGCTAATGATTCCGCAGATTGGAATGATCTCGATGGTATTTTGCGGCGTCTTAACCAGACCCACATGGAGGACACGTTTATATCAGCTGTCCCGGAAAGCCGGTTGATGCAGAAGGAAACACTTCGTGTCTTGACGGAGATCATTCAATGTCTCAAGCCGAGGGAACGTCTAATTTTTGAATCCCATTTCTTCGAACAGCTGTCCCCACAGGAAATTGCGAATCTATTTCAGCTTAAGACAGCCAATGTGTACCAGATTATTTCTCGATCGCGAAAAAAAGTTATTCAACAAAAAATCCGTGTCACAGTTGACTCCTATATTAAATCGAGAAGGGATTTGGGGATTGTGAAAAAAACGGTGCTTACGTACAAAGATACTTTATCAGAGGCCAGAACATGTACATCGGCTGCAGAGTCGATCTATAAAATGCTCCAATATACGGACTATAAGTTGTCACTCCCTATGATCATGGGTCTTACAGGTCACGCGTTCCGAATTAATATCGTACCAGATAGCGTTCATATCGCCGGCCCAACAACGTACAACTTTGCAGACGTTCTGACAAGGGGATTAAAAAACATGGGCTTCCGCTCTAAGACGGTAGATGGGAAGTTGGCTGGAATAGGTCCCAATAAGAACTTGCTTCAACAAGACCAACTAAACGTTAACGCAATGGAGAAACGTGATATCCATCATGCGCTACCGGAGGCATTGAACCTTATACACCGTTCCCTGGACCGGGGAGTACCAGTGCTGGCGTGGGATCTATTTTTCCCGGAGTTTGGTATTATATATGGGTATGATGATGCGCAGAGATCCTTGTTCGCCGAGGAATGCGGAAGAAAAGATTCGCTGTCTTATGATAATCTAGGACGCAGTGTGCTCGAAGAAATCTTCGTACTTGCTATTGAGGACTACACCAAGGTCTCATTACGTGAACAGCTGCAAAATGCACTGCAATCGATTTTGGAGCATTACGATGGGGAAGAGGAAAATATCCCAGTTGATAGTGTTAAAGGTTTGGCAGGGTACGATGTGTGGATGAAAGCTTTCGAGAATGGCAGCATTGAGCCGAACGGGAATGCTTACAATATCGCTGTGGTCAGGGACGCTCGAGGTAATGCGGCTGCATTTTTCAAGGAGCTTCTGGAAATCTGGCCAACGGAACAGGATCAAGACCGGAACATCCGGGATTGGTTCGGTAAGGCGGAAGCTGCTTATCGAAATATCACGAAACATTTTGATAAGCTGCATGAACGGTATCCGTTCCCTGAAGGAGGGACGCCGAATGGACAGTCAAGATCTGAGGATATTGAACAATTGCGTCTAATTAAAGAAGAAGAGGCGAAGGCGGTTGGGGTACTGCGTAAGATTCTGAAAGGGTTGTAAAGCGCAAAAGATTATAAGAGGATGTTCAAAAAGTCCGCTTTTGATCACGAAGTGAATCAGGAAGTGTGCTCGGCATCGAATCTTGAATTCAGCCGGTCCTTCCGGTGCTCACGTACCCAAAACGTACGCTCCGCTCCTCAGTCCCTAGCTTCATCCAACCTTCTCGGTGCTGAAAACCGACCTTTTTGAACACGCACTATAAGAGTCGCGACCATTTACATTCACCATAATTTAGCATACAATATAACAATAATTTGATATCGCATTTTTCAACCCCACTTTTTTTTGTTTTTTGGTATCCAAAACAAAAAAAAGTGGGGTTTTTCTATGGGGGAGAGAATCTTGTTTCAATTGCTAAAGAATTCGCTGTATGTATTTTTGGGAGCTTGCTGTTTCGGTATTCTGTCGACGGTAGTCAAGCTGGCATATAGCAAAGGGTTTGTGTTCGAAGAAGTCATGATAAGCCAATTCGGAACGGGATGGATGATCCTGCTTGTTCTAATGCTATTTTTTGCGAGAAGAAAAGTGACACTTAAACAGTTTGTAAGACTTGCGTGTGTCGGTCTGTGCACCTGTTTAACAGGGGTATTTTATTATCTATCCCTGCAGAGTATTCCCGCATCCATCGCAGTAGTGCTTCTGTTCCAGTTCACATGGATGGGGGTTATTATTGAAGCGATTGTGAACAGGTCAATGCCTGACAAACCAACACTGGTGTCTATCGTGATATTGTTCATCGGTACGATATTAGCAGGAGGATTGCTCGGAGCAGATCATCTCCAGCTTAATATAAAAGGCGCGTTGCTGGGACTCGCTGCCGCTCTCATGATGGCGTTGTTTGTATTTTTCAGCGGGAGAGTGGAGACACAAATGCCGCCGATTACCCGCAGCTTCTATATGTCATGTGGCGGATTGATCCTGTTAACTGTGCTATTTACGCCCAAAGTATTTATAGAGGTATCGCCTGTCGACGGCCTGTGGATATATGGACTAATACTGGGCATATTTGGGGTGGTGCTTCCGGTTCTGCTGTTCGCCATGGGTGCGCCTAAGATTAGCACGGGGCTGGCAACCATACTTGGAGCAGGAGAGCTACCGGTTGCAGTGATCGTATCTGTCCTTTTTTTGAATGAGCTTGTCACGGGATTGCAATGGATTGGGGTATTGGTCATCCTTTTAGGTATCGTGTATCCGCAAATAGCAACTGTTAGAGCTAAGACAGCACAAAAAATATAAAGGATGAAGGCAGGTGGAAGCGGGAAAAGAGCTTGAATGTTAATATATAAGTGTGAAAGTTTTTGACAATTAGCCGAAGGTTCGGAACGAAAACGGATACTTACAGCCCATCATAGCCATAGAAAGTTGCAGTGATGCTCCTTAAAGGCTTAAAATCTATAGGAGAGAAGAAATGATGCTATTTACTCATTTGATCCATCACGTAACCGAAAGGACGACTTGAGATGAACCAACAGCAAATAGGACAAATTAAAACAATCCGAAATGAAATTACCCGATTTATGATGAAATATAAGTTCGCCTTGGATGAAATCGAGACAAAAATCGAGATATTGAAAGAGGAGTTTCAGGCTCTGCATGACTACAGTCCGATTGAGCACACGAAAACAAGGTTAAAATCCTTGGAAAGTATTTTAAAGAAGCTGTACCGTAAAGGAAACGATCTTTCTCTGGAATCCATTGAAGAAAATATTAAAGATATTGCGGGTTTGCGCATCACCTGCTCTTTTCTCTCCGATACTTACAAAGTCAGTGAAATGTTGCAGAAGCAAAGCGATCTGAAAGTGATAAACGTGAAGGATTACATTAAAAATCCGAAGCCAAATGGATACCAAAGTCTTCATTTACTCGTCGAAGTACCCGTGTTCTTGTCTGACCGTGTAGAGAATGTGTGTGTGGAAGTGCAGATACGGACTATAGCCATGGATTTCTGGGCAAGCCTGGAGCACAAAATATTTTACAAATACAACCAGTCTGTACCGGAAAAGCTGCTGCTTGAGCTGAAAGCTGCGGCGGATACGGCAAACGATCTTGATCATCAAATGGAACGGCTGCAGCGTGATGTTCAGCTTATCAAGGACTCGCATGCTGAGGAAGCACTGTTAGAAGAACTTCGAAGCTTTCAAATGAACAATCAACAATTTAAACTGCCTGCTGGGCTGATCGAAGTACTTAAGAAGGATTTATAAATTGTTATCTTAGTAGCCATTGGAAATGAATCGAGGACTCTGCGAACTATCGTAGAGTCCTTTTGTTATGATTCTTATGATCTGCAAACCGAGCTAAAGAAGCGTCTATGTCATCTCTAACTAAAATTTCATGAAATTAAGTCTAAAAATTGAATTGACATTTAACTTTATATACAAGTAAAATACATGTATGTGAATTGACTGACATGAATGACACCCAAAGGATATTTAGCGAATGAGACATATATAGCTCTGTCAGAATGCATAATCGGTCAATACATCCAACATAAAATGATAGCGTTTACTTTACTTAATGCTTCGGTGCATTTTCGAGAGAGGAGTACAGCATCCATGATTTTTATTCATTAAACAACGGAATAACGAGAAAAATCGACTTGTTATGCAAATATGGATCCCGCAAGAAGGGAGTGAAGGGATTGGAAACCGTCATTCAGACCACTGATGAGTTGAAACACACCGTACCAAAACGTAATCGCTGGCAGCAGGTTCGAACGAGAATGTGGAAGGACCGTTATTTATATCTGCTACTGCTTCCAGGTCTCTTATATTTTCTTATTTATCGGTATTTGCCGATGCTGGGTATTACCATCGCATTTAAAAATTTTAGCCCCTTCATGGGAATTGCGGATAGCCCGTGGGTCGGGTTAGACAACTTTCGCCGGATATTTGAAAATCCCGAAGTGTTGCAGGTCATATGGAACACCCTGGTCATCTCATTTTTACAGATCGCATTTGCGTTTCCTGCGCCGATTCTGCTCGCCATCATGCTGAACGAGGTGGCTAATCCGCTGTTGAAACGCTTGATGCAGTCGGTAGTTTACATGCCTCACTTTTTATCGTGGGTTGTTGTTGTTGGGATCGTTACGATTTTTTTCAGAAATGAGGGATTGGTTAACGATGCATTAAGGGAATTGTTCGGTGTACAGCAAAGTATCGGATTCTTAACGGAACCAGACTATTTCCGACTGTTTCTGGTGTTTGAGGTCATATGGAAGGAAGCTGGATGGGGAACGATTATATTCCTTGCTGCCCTCGCGGGCGTGAACCCGGCATTATACGAGGCGGCGGTTATGGACGGTGCTAGTCGTTTCCGGCAAATCTGGCACATTACGTTACCAGCCATTCGGAGTACGATTATCATCATGCTTATTATTCGGCTCGGTGACGTGCTTGAGGTCGGATTCGAACAGGTATTCCTCCAACTCAATGCGTTTAACATGCAGATTGGTAATACGCTGGATACGTACGTTTATTACAAAGGGATTCAGCAGTCCGATTACAGCTTTTCCACAGCGGTGGGGGTCTTTAAAGGATTGGTCGGCCTTGTGCTAGTTATGTGCGCCAACAAACTGTCTAAACGGTTTGGCGAACAAGGTGTGTATTGATCTGTCCTATCGGGCTACCGGAAAGGAGATTGTAGACAATGAACCAAAAATCAATTGTTGAAAGGCTGTTTGATTCAGTCAATATCGGCTTGTTGCTGCTGATTTGTGCGGTCATGTTGTTTCCGTTTCTATATTTATTCTCGGTCTCATTTTCGTCTTATGAGGATTTTCTTGGCAGCAAGCTGCTGCTCTGGCCATCCACCTGGTCAACAGATGCTTATGAATATATATGGAAATCACGAACATTTCGTCAAGCTCTTCTGACAACAACAACGGTAACAATTCTCGGAACCGCGGTTAACCTGTTCTTTACGAGCACGATGGCCTATGCATTATCGAGACCGATTGTTGGTCAGAAGCCTATAATGTTTATGGTTGTATTCACATTGCTGTTCTCGGCTGGAATGATTCCTACCTATTTGGTGGTGCAGGCGACAGGTTTGCTTGATTCGATATGGTCGCTCATCCTGCCGGTTGCAATTACTCCATTTAACTTGATTGTTATCCGGCAATTTTTCATCAATATTCCGAATGACATGATTGAAGCAGGGATCGTGGACGGTGCGAACGATTTGCAAATTTTCGCTCGGATTATTGTCCCATTATCAAAACCTACGCTGGCCGCATTCAGTTTGTTTTACGCGGTAACGCATTGGAATAACTACTTCGCCCCGATCCTCTACATCAACGATTCAGCTAAATGGACAATTCAGGTCGTTCTCAGACAAATTGTTGTTGTTGGCGAAACGACCGGTACGCTTGGCGGAGACAATATGTTTACGGATAATCCGCCACCACCAGAGACGATTCAGATGGCAGCGATCCTGCTTGCAACCGTTCCAATCCTCATCGTATATCCGTTTTTGCAGAAGCATTTTGCCAAGGGTGTCATGCTGGGGGCTGTAAAGGGTTGACCATTTCAGGTGATCGAACCATGGCGATCATCTGAATGAATCATAGATGGAGCCTCAGCTCCACATTATTATGAAAAAATGGGGGGACGTAAATGTCCAGAAAACGCAGATTCACAGTCATTATGGCTGCAATCATGTCGGTCAGCCTGGTAGCATGTAGCCAGAATACGCAGAGTGTGAAGGAACAACCCGTAACCGCAACAACAAGTGAGAAGCAGCCTACAAATGTAGAAGAGACGTATACCATCACAGCGATCGATTATCGGTATGGTGATCCACCGCCAACGTCAAGTCCGGGGCTGACGATGATTAACGAGAAGTTCAACGTGAAGTATGAACCCACTTTCGTTCCGAACACAGCTTTCGAGGAGAAGATCAATGCTACGTTTGCGTCCGGTAAAATTCCGGATATTGTAGGATTGATGTCCGCGGACATCAAAAACCGGTACAACAAATTTGCGAAGCAGGGGGCATTTCTTGAGATTGAACCATACATCAATGAATATCCTTCACTCAAGATGGTACCTGATTTCATATGGGATGCTGTTCGTGTAGATGGCAAGATATACGCCATTCCGCAGTACTCGCCTAAATACCAGGTCGTTACGGTCATCCGTAAGGATTGGTTAGAGAAACTGGGTCTCAAAGTGCCAACAAATTATGAAGAGCTGAAAGAAGTCGCTCTAGCTTTTACGAATAATGATCCGGATGGAAACAGCAAGAAAGATACTTACGGTATCGCAATCGGTCAAGATATCAACCCTAACTTCAACCAAGGCCCGTACTGGGATCCGGATGCGTGGTATCACCAAGATCAGGACGGCAATTATATTCCGGGAATCATTGGAGAAGGACGCAAGGAATTTATAACGATGCTCTCCGAGCTCTATAAGCAAGGGGCCATGACGAAGGACTATGCCATTTTGAATTGGGGAGACACCAACAAGGAGTTTTATTCCGGCAAGGCTGGTATTTTTATCGGGACACCGCGGGGTATGTCACAGGAGTATATGGACGGGTTGCTGAAAATCCATCCCAATGCAGAGTTTGTAAGCCTTGCACCGTTCCAGGATAAATACGGCAACACGGCTCTGACATCCGGTGCGGGTTATAACGGTATTACGGTGTTGAGCGCCAAGTTATCCTCTGAACCGGAGAAGGTAAAGCGTATCTTGGAAATGATCGATTTCGGCCGAAAGTTCTACCCACAGGACGAGCGAAACGAGAAGAATGCGGACTTCGATTGGTGGTCAGGTAAAATTGGCGTTGGCTATGATGTGACGGACGGCGTTCCTGTGAACAAAGAGAATTTTGCTTCAGATGGTCTTGCTCCATCCACCTATTTCGTGGATAACACCTCTTGGGCACCTAATGATTCCGACAATGATTACTCTATAACATATCAGACGAAACAGCTTGTCGATTTGGTAGAGTCTATCGAAATGATGTATAAAGACATAAAACTTTATGCGAATCCGATTAGCGGCCTGGAATCACCGTCGGACAATACGAGCGGGGCAGAGCTTAGAAAATATGTGATGGATGAGCAGGTCAAGATGATTGCCGGCACACGTCCGGTCAGCGACTGGGATAAACTCGTCCAGGAGTATAAGGACAAGGGCGGAGTCAAGATTATTCAGGAATACAATGCAGGTATCAAAGAGAAGGATCCAAAGGCATTGTTCAAATGAGCCGCAAGGAAATGAGGGGCATATTGTTGCCCCCATTTCTCTGTTTCATAAAATCAACACCAGAGAAGGGAGCGATGATTGAAATGAATCATGCCGCAAAAATCGGGGTTTGGCTACACCCGGATTCAGCTGGTTACAACTGGAAGCATGGGCAGAATCTTTTTCAGCTTTATATCGAAGAAATACTGTCTCATGCCGGGGTTCCATTCCGGAAGTTTGAGGACGCTGACTCGCTGAAGAACTACGAACCCGATATTATACTGATCGCCCATCATGGGGAGAAAGAAACCGATATTGTCCGATTGGAACAATGGATTAAAAACGGTGCCACAGTGATCGATTACGGCAGTTTAAACCGAATGGCAAGCAAGTTGGGCTGCAGAGAAATACGATGCCGTGAGGCGGTATATGCCGAGCTGGACGAAGTGAGCTTTGGGGACATCAACTCTTCACTTCGAGCGGTACGTGTAAAGCCTTGGATTCCTGAAGAGCAGAGTTCATCTGTAATACAGAGCTATGGAACACTTCGTCTTGGCAAAAAAGGTACAGAAATTGCTCCTGCTCGTTTGACCTTTCGCATCGGGAAGGGCAAGCTGATCCGTTGGAACGTTGATATTCCTTCGACGATCGTCTGGATGCAGCAGGGAAGAGAGCCCGTATTTCAGGATGGTATTCCATCCTTGGATGGCACGGGGGACATCGATGAAGGGATACTCAAAGCCGATGACGGCTCCGAGATGGATTGGGATAAGGACCGTACTGTAACCGGGACGGGAGTTCCATACTTTCATATTCCTTACGCCGATTTGTGGCGTGAAGTGATGATACAGCAGCTCATAGCGGAATCGGATGCGCTCGAACTCACTCTACCGTTACTCGATTATTGGCCGGAAGGAACAGAACAGGTTGCTATGATCTCGCATGACAGTGACTTTAACGTAGAGGAAGCTGCGCATACCACATTGCAGGTGCTGGAAGAGTGTGGAGTTCGTTCTACTTGGTGCATGATTGAACCTGGTTATTCTCCGAGTATTTATAAGCTCATTCAAGAACAAGGGCATGAGCTGGCTTTTCATTATAATGCTCTGGAAAAGGAAGGCGGTATTTGGAGCCCAGATGAGTTTAATCGTCAGCTGGACGTCATCAGGAGGTCCACTGGTGCATCCATCATCTCGAACAAAAACCACTACACCCGTTTCGAAGGGTGGGGAGAGTTCTTTCGGTGGTGCGAGGACAGCGGCATACAAGCTGACCAGACCCGAGGTCCCAGCAAAAAAGGAAATGTTGGTTTTCCGTTCGGAACCTGCCACCCCTACTATCCTATCGCTTGGGCCGATGAACACAATAGGATCTACAGTGTGCTACAGATTGGATTTTTGACTCAGGATCTTGAGCATCCATCTCTGCCGGACGTCTCGGTGATCAAGCCGTTTTTGGAAGCGGTGGCAGGCGTTCGGGGCGTGGCTCATTTTCTGTTTCATCAGCAGCATATTCATCAGCTTCCGGCGGTTCGAGATGCTGTCAGGTCACTTGTAGCTGCAGCACGTAGCATGGGTTATGCGTTTTGGACATGCGAAGAAATAACGAAGTGGGAACAATCCCGCCGCTCGGCGAGGTTATATGTAGAAACAGATAGATCCTTTTATGCGGAACAACTGCCGCAAGGTGCGGTGATGTTGACTCCTGTAAACGAAAGTGAGCGTTCATTAGAAGATGGGAATCGAGTGATACGGTTCGGCGTTCCTTGTCATAAACAGGTCGACTTCAGCAGAACTTTAACGGAACAGCAGATTTAAAGGAGGCTTAGGCAGAATGGAACAGCTAGCGCTCTACGGGGGTCCTCAAAGTAAGACCACACCGTTCAGTACGGGAAAGCGATTCGGAGAAGAAGAGGCGGTGCAACTACTAGAAGCATTGGATCAGAACACGCTGTTTTATCATTTTGGTGAAAAAGTGAAACACTTTCTATCAGACTTCAATGTCATGTACGGAAGCAAATATAGTGTAGCTACTTCATCAGGAACTGCAGCCCTTCATGTCGCGTTAGGTGCGGCTGGTGTCACCGTAGGCGACGAAGTGATTACAAGTCCGATCACCGATCAAGGCACACTGATCGGTATATTATATCAAAATGCCGTGCCGGTGTTTGCCGACCTTGAACCGAACACGTACAACTTGGATCCGAAATCCGTAGAAGCTCGGATTACACCAAAGACGAAGGCCATCATTGTGGTTCATCTTGCAGGCAATCCTTGCGATATGGATCCTATTATGGACATAGCACACCGATACGGAATCAAAGTAATTGAAGATTGTGCCCAGGCGTATCTTACGAAGTACAAAGGCAGACCTGTAGGAACGATCGGGAATTACGGATGTTTCAGTACAAATGACTTTAAGCATATTTCCACGGGAGACGGCGGCATAGTGCTGGTCAACTCTGGGGAAGAGAAGGATTATGCAACAACGCATGCTTTTGCAGATAAAAATTATCGCCGACTCGGAACGACGCTGGAACGAGGCACGCAATTTATTGCCCCGAATTACCGAATGACCGAGCTGCAGGGTGCCGTGGGCATCGCCCAGCTTAAAAAATTGCCATGGATTTGTGAGCGTCGAAGAACATACGGGGATCGAATGAATGCGGCGTTATCATCCGTGCCGGGTATTCATATCCCCAAGGTAAATACCCATGACGAGTGTACTTATTGGTTTTATATGTTCAGGTTGGAGATGAACGCACTAACCTGTGAACGGGATGAGTTCTGCAAGGCTCTTGAAGCGGAAGGGATACCGAATCGTGCAGGCTATATTCCGGAAGTATGTTATATGCAGCCGTTGTTTCAGAACCGACAAGCCTATTTAGGAAGTCATTTTCCATTCGATTTAAGCGATACGACCTATTCACAAGGAATTTGTCCCGTTGCGGAGGAGATTTTACAGACGGCTGTACAAATACCTTTAAACGAATTTTATTCTGAGCAAGACGTAGAGGATATTATCCGTGCTTTGCAGAAAGTAGCGGCTCATTATGCAGTCGGCAAGAACTAAAGGTGACACCATGAGTAAACAGGGAGCGATGGAACTAGAACAATTCACTTGTCTTGGCATGCCAGTTACAGCTGACGAGACCCGTTCAGCGGCCGTGTGTCGAAATAAAGAAGGCGAGGAACGCCTCGTGATTGCGGCAAGAGGGTATTCACTTGTTGTTCATCCCATCTCGGGAGAGTGCCAACAGTTAGCATTTCCTGATGGTATCCATGAATATCCTTATGCTGCGATGAGTGGAAACGATGGTTTATTCTATACAGGGGCGGGAGCCTACATATATATTCTTGATCCGTTTGTTCCCGCATATATCGGCCGTTTCGCAGTACCTTCCGGGGAAGAATCGGCCGGATTTGCGTTTGTAGAGAGCGAGTATGGCCATGTCTATGCAACGACATATCCAGGCAGTTATTTAATGAAGCTGGACGTTTTAGCAGGTGAGTGCCAGGTCGTAACACGTCTGGACCGTGATCGGAAATATGCCATGAGTTTGGCTGCCGATCGTACTGGCTGGGTGTATGTTGGCTTAGGCACAACTTCTCCCGCATTACTTTGCTTGAGGCTGGAGGATGGCTTAAGGAAGGTTATCGTTCGTGGACAATCGGGTATGATTCAACCGGGAAGCGGACGGGTGTTCAATGGCATTGATGGAAATGTTTACGGGTGGCTTCCAGATGGGGATGACCACGGTCCAGGCCAGTGGTACAGGTTGCACAGCGGGAAATCAGTATCCATATCTGAACAGGATTGCGCACCTTCAGTGTTTGACGGCGATGGGTACAAGAAGCTCCACGGTAACTTGGCTGGTGGTCGTCGTTTAGTAGAATGGGAACTCTCTGACCGACAAGTATCGATCCAGGAGCCGGATGGAATGGTTACCGTATTGCCTCTTCACTATGATGGAGGTGGTACGGCGCTATCTCCTATATTTAACGGGCCGGATGGAAAATTGTACGGAACCTCAAATCATCCCCTTCATTTCTATACGTATGATGTGGATAAGTCCCGTTTAGTGAATCATGGAAGCGGGATAATCGAGCGCGGTGGCGGAGGTAATATTGCCGCGTATGCTTTACAAGGTAGCAAACTCATGGGTGCTGCTTATGCAGGTGGTCTGATTCATGTGCTCGACACTTCGAAGCTGCTGGACACAACGAGCGGATCCAATCGAAACCCGAGACTCATTTACGCTGATGATCGGATTCATCGTCCAAGATGCGCAGTTTCATATGCGGATGGACGCCATGTGCTGTATGGCGGCTTTCCGGGATATGGCGCGGTTGGCGGCGGGTTAGGAATCGTTGACCTGAAGACAGAGCAAGTGACCATGCTAGAACATCATCAGGTTGTATACGGTCAAAGCACCGTCTCACTTACAACTTCATCGGATGGCCGTATTATCGGTGGAAGCAGTATCGAAACACCGGGTGGGGGCGAGCCAATCGCTTCCGAGGCTGTTCTTTATGAGTTGAACTTTTCTAACCGTAAGGTTGAGCGGCAGTGGACACCTATCCCTGAAGCCCGTGAAATCTCTCAACTGTCGGCGGGTGATGACGATCTCGTCTATGGCCTAACCTCTGACAGTATGTTTTTCATCTTCGATCTTTCAAAGGGGATCGTTGTCTATCAACAGGATTTATCTTCTTGGGGATCGGTTGTCAGACAGGGATTGATTAAGACTATTCATCAGGGTCGACCGATGGTTCTTGGCCTGCTAAGCAGAGCATTGTTTACTGTAACACCAGGAGAGTTAGTACCGGATCAACTTGCCGAACTGCCGAAAGAGGCAACATGCGGCATTGCCTATATAAAAGGTGGGGTTTATTACGGCAGCGGAGCCGAACTCTGGCGCTTTGG
The DNA here is from genome assembly GCF_900177425.1 of Paenibacillus uliginis N3/975. Taxonomy (NCBI): domain Bacteria; kingdom Bacillati; phylum Bacillota; class Bacilli; order Caryophanales; family Paenibacillaceae; genus Paenibacillus; species Paenibacillus uliginis. Next base: position 2,360,369 of record NZ_LT840184.1, read on the forward strand.
ATGGGGAGAGGAGTGAAATCAAAAGTATGGATCATGCACAAAAAACAGCTCAAACCGGGATAAATAGTCAAGACGGTGTCATGAAGCCACTTCTTCAAGGTATCGAATCGCTAGCGGACTGGGAGATTAAACAGGCTCAAATCCGTTCGAACTGGCTGAAGATGCTCGGTACACCTCCTATAGAAGGGATGAATTTTGAAGCTGGGAGTGATGGGAGTTATGAAGTCATCTCCGAAGCGGAAGAAGAGGATCATCGTCGTTTATATATCCGATATGAGACAAGGGATGGAGATACGGTTTTTGCCTATCTATTATTACCTCAGCAGTCAGGTGAGGCTAATAAGAATCATCCTGCGGTTTTAGCTCTTCATCCAACCACTGAGGCAGGGAAATCAGACATCTCTCTCAAGGAAGGGCGGGACAACCGCAGGTATGGACTGGAGCTCGTGAAGAGAGGATATGTCGTTCTCGCTCCGGATTCGATTACCTTCGGGGATCGGGTGTACGAAGGGGAGAACCCTTTTCAGACAGCACCCTTTTATAAACGATATCCGGAATGGACTGCGGTCGGCAAAATGCTGGCTGATCATATCCGCGGCGTTGATATACTGGTCTCGCTTCCTCAGGTAAAGGCGAACCAAATCGGAGTTATTGGTCATTCTCTCGGCGGATATAACGGTTGGTTTATGGCAGGAATAGACCGAAGAATTCGTGCTGTCGTCTCAAGCTGTGGCTTCTCCATGTTTTCCGGTGATCCGGAGCGTAACCGCTGGGGAAGGCGGGAGTGGTTCTCCCATATCCCATCTCTGACCGAAGAGATCAACCGAAACCATTATTCTTTTGAATGGCATGAAATTGCTGCACTAGCAGCTCCTACGCCAATGTTTATGTGGTGCGGAACGAGGGACAAGATTTTTCCGAATTGGCGTGAGAATGTAGGAGGATTGGCCGACATCGAAAGTCTTTACCGTTTTCTGAACAAGGAACAGGTTTTCGATTGTTGGTTCGGAGCTGAAGGGCATGATTTTCCGCTTGATATACGCGAAAGAGCATACCGTTTTCTGGATCAACACCTTGGTCGATTGACAGTAGAGACTTAGAAATGACAGACTATGGAAACGGCATGTCACACATGGTATACTGGTACTTATAGACATGTATAGGAGCGGTATATATTGTTGCGTAGACGAAATGAATTTAATGAGCGTTATGAACGCTTTCTCCAAGAACTTAGAAATGAAATTGTCAGCGGCACACTGCTGCCGGGTGAATTTATTTTACCGGAAAATACGCTAAGCCAGAAGTATGACATGAGTCGCGTTTCTATTCGTAAGGCACTTGAAGAGCTGGTTAACGAAGGATTAATTGAGAAAATTGCCGGTAAAGGTAACCGCGTTAAGCTGCCGGATGAGGACCTTTCGCCTGTCGTCTTGAAATTGGCTTGGTTCTCCAGTTCTTATGAGATTCATATTGTTCAAAAAATCATTGAAGCTTTTGAGCGGAAACATCCGTTTGTAAAAGTTGAGATTGTCCTATACTCGGAAGACAACTACACGGACACGATCATTGCCCTACTAGAGGATCAGCAGGGGCCAGACGTGTTTATGATGTCTGATTCACATTACCGCCACTGGGTGGAAAGCAAACGCACGGATATGGTCACGGGTTATGTACCCCCTCATCTATTGAAGGAGGGAGTATCCTACCCGGAGGTGTTCAGATTGTTTCAGCATGACAACCGCATCCTGGCAGCGCCGTTTATTTTCTCGCCTGTCGTGATCTGTTTTAACCGATCGATCTTCCGTCAGTATGGTTTGTCGGACGAGACATTGCTTGAGAACTGGTCAGACCTTCTTCAGACAGCCAAGACGTGTACGGCCAAGCCTAATGAAGATGGCATGATTGAGCAGTTTGGTTTCTGTTTCTCTTCATCGCCTAACCGTTGGCCCGTATTCCTTATGCAGAATGACGGTGAGATGATGACAGAAGACCGAAGCCGCAGCACGATGGCGAATGAGCGAAATATTGAGTCATTGGAATTCTGCCTGTCACTCATGTACAAAGAGCATGTGTCTCCGATTTATTCGCACGGCAGCAGTCATCTTGCGGAAAGGCTGTTCATGAAAGAAAGAGTAGCCATGATTATGTCGACTTATTATTTCATGAACGAATTTCGGGATCATTCCATCGAATGGGATGTCATGCAGCTTCCGAAAGAGCGGAAACCGGCAACACTTCTTCTCGGTGGTGGTCTTTCCATCAGCGCGAGTAGCAGCCATCGAAGTGTTGCGGAGCGATTTGTTGATTTTATGACCGGAGAAGAAGCGCAGACACTGATTAAGCAATATGGATGCACGATTCCCGTCCTGCGTTCCGTGGCAGAAGATGATTCGTTGCTGATTCCTGATATTCACCCGAAGCATTATAACCGGTATTTGGACGTTTTGCCGCATGCATATCCTTTACATTCACTAAATTTGAGTCAGTCCGAAATATTAATGTTGTTTGATGAACTGAATTTACTTTGGGCCGGAATGGAAAACCCGACTGACACCTGCAACCGAATTGAGCAGCTATTTAACAATAATAAGGCTGCCTTAAAGTCAAGTTAGAGCTAGCCGAATTTGTGAATTTGGTGTTTCATCTCTGATAAAAACTCTGCTAAGCATTCGCAGAGTTTTTTTGCCTTTATATTATCAAGCGAAATGCTACCTACCGGTTGGACATATTTCACCCTCATGTTCACATAATTGAAGGGAAAGTATTGAACGGGATGCTAAGCCCTATGGTATACTTTTGATTTGGATAGAATGTTTATCAGGGGTATTATGCATGATCCTAACTTACATATACGAGGTGTATTTTTAGTGACAACAACCGTAGTCATAGGTGGAGGAATTACCGGTCTGTCAACTTTGTATTATCTTCAGAAAGAGATGAATGAGAAAAATCTGGACATGCAATTGGTGTTGGTGGAAGGTGACGACACGCTTGGCGGAAAAATCCGGACGTTCTCTGACGGAGAATTTACTATGGAGACCGGGGCGGATTCCATCGTTGCCCGCAAGTCCAATGTTGCTCCTTTCCTAGAAGAGCTGGGGTTAAGCGATCAGGTTGTGTATAACGCGACCGGAATCTCTTATATTTACAATGAAGACGGTTTGAATAAAATCCCGGCGGATGCGGTTTTTGGCATTCCCATAGGATTAGAATCGTTGGTTCAGAGTGAGTTGATTTCTGCCGAAGGCAAAGTGGAAGCGCTTAAAGACTTTTATACGACAAACGAAACGTTTACGATGAATGATTCGCTTGGATTGTTTCTGGAAACTTTTCTCGGTAAGGAACTGGTTCAGAAGCAAATTGCACCGGTCGTTTCGGGTGTATATTCCGGCGAGCTGAATGATTTAACGATTGCATCCACATTTCCTTTTCTGCTCGAATATAAAAACAAGTATGGCAGCATTATTAAGGGTTTATCCGAAAACAAACACATCTATTTAGGTGCAGCAAACAAAAAGTTTATCTCATTCAAAAATGGGATGTCGGTCCTGATCGACCGGATGGAGGAGTTGCTGGCGGATGCTCAAATTTACAAGGGGATAAAGGCGGAGTCTGTTGAGAAAATGGATAAACGTTATATCGTCACCCTGGCGGATGGCCGGAAGATCGAAGCGGACTATGTTGTGTTCAGCAACAGCAGTCTGCAGGCTCAGGAGCTGCTTCAGGATAACCAGCTTGCTGAGGATTTTTCGCAGCTACATACGAAATCGATGATTAGTATCTACCTTGGATTTGATGTGCCGGATAGCCAGTTGCCGAGTGACGGAACCGGGTTTATTTCCGTAAAAGAAAGTGATGTATTGTGCGACGCCTGTACTTGGACTAGCCGAAAGTGGGAGCATACGTCCAAGGGACGACGGCTTCTGCTTAGACTTTTTTATAAAAGCTCCAATCCTGAATACGCAAGATTAGTCCGTCTGTCGGAGGAAGAACTGAAGTCGGTAGCACTTCAGGACATTGCGAAAAGCTTGGGGCTGACCGCAGAGCCAGTCACGGCAGAAGTAACGAAGTGGCATGAGAATATGCCTAACTACCATCTGAAACATCGTGAAATTGTAGATTCCCTAGAGCTGAAGCTGGAACAAGGCTATCCGAATGTTTTGCTGGCGGGTTGTTCTTATTATGGTGTGGGAATTCCAGATTGTATTGCCAATGGCGAGAGAACGGCTCACGTCATTGTTGATCGATTGTTGCAAAAGTAAGTACTCATCCAGAGTGAAACGATTCGTACATGTACGTCTTACAAGAGAAAAAGGGGTGTTCCAGGTCAATGGACCTTGGAACACCCCTTCTTTTAGCGCATTAAGTTCAGTTTAAAGCCGGCAAACTGCAACCGGGCATCTCGGAGAATCAGGACATCTGCAAATTTCGCGCAAATGTGCAATCTGGCGGATGATCATCTTACCTTCTTCAAACTCAATCGTTCCATCGTTTTTCCAATCCCCCAGCATACGATTAACGCTTTCGCGGGTACACCCGATCATTTCGCCTAGTTCTGTATTGGTCAGTTTAAGCTGAATATGGATAGATCCATCAACTGCTGGAATCCCATATGTGTTGCTCATGCGGATTAATGTCGAGGCAAGCGCGCCTGCTTTCCCAAATAAAAGCAGATCCCGCAGTTTGGTCTCTATAACCTGATTGTTCATTCCGAGCCAATACATAAATTGTATAGCGATATCTCCATGCAGACTCAATAGCTCATCGAGGTCTTTTCGCAAAATCACTCCTACTTGCACATTGCTCATGGTTTCGGCGCTATAGCTGTATTGGGCGTTCTGCAAACCGTTGAACTGTGCGATTAAATCCCCGTTTTGCAAAATCGAAATGATCAGGTCTTTACCTTCCTCGGTCGATTTCAGAAGTTTCACCTGACCTGAAATGATGAAGTACAGTTTGTCGGCTTTATCGCCTTCCCAGAACAAATAAGAGCCTTTTGTAATTTTTCTCGTCTGCATGATGTCTTGCAAATATTGAAATTGTTCCTCTGACAAATATTGTGCAATACCATATTGTTCCGATGATCCGGTTTTTCTTTCCGTACGTTTTCCGCATGTTTTAAAAGTTTGTTGGTGCTCAATTGTCATAGCCATTGATAGTTGCCCCCCCGTGTCCTCTTGTTACATTTATCATAGCGCACGGGGCATTTTAGGAACATCGGGGAAGGCTCTGAATTATTAATGGGGCATTCCCTGTTTTTTGTGAGATTCATCACAGAAGATAGCGGGGAAATCCCGTAAACTATCGGGTATCCTAGCATGCATTCATACTTACACCCTTAGATTATTTTCAGGGAATACCCTGAGGTACAATCCTGACGGTTAGGGCTACAATAAATTATGTAAGTACAATGTAAGCATGGGAGGGACCCGGTATGATGGCCGGAGTAATGGATTGGGAAGAACGTTTATCGGAATTGCGCAAGCGGACGGATAGTGATTTTTGCGCAGTTGCGATATATGCTGCTTCCGTCCGACAGATTCGATGGGTTGCGGCTTCGGGTTACACCAATGAAAAATTTCGTTATATGGTGAATCGTCCAAGTCAAGGTATAGCCGGTGATGTGATTCGGATCGGCCGGACGGTGCAGAAAACCTGCTTATCGGATGAACACCAGAGGCGAGATGGTGATTATATGATGCTTGCTGAACACCTCATAGTAACAGCGGCGACAGCTATACAACAAGAGCATGGCGAAATCGCAGGAATACTGCTGATGGGCAGAAGGAAGGGCGAGATTTACGGGGCGTCTGAACTGACACAGCTGGAATCTGCAGCTGAGCATTTTTGGGAAAAGATCGAGAGGCAGCAGTCGTAGATCGGCGTTAATTAACAATGACAAACCCTATTTATATAATTAGACAAACAATCCTCGATTGCCGGGATTGTTTTTTTCTTATATCATGATATATGTCACACTTGCTGGAACGGATATAGGAGGGAGAACTATGATACGTTTGTTAATCGTAGACGACCATGCAGTTGTTCGATCCGGACTCAAGCTGCTTCTTGGAGAAAAACAAAATATTGATGTGGTTGGTGAAGCGGCGGACGGGGATGAAGCAATTCGTTTGGCGGAAGTTTTGCTGCCGGACGTTATTTTGATGGATCTTAGCATGCCGCATGGTAAAGACGGAATGACAGCTACGGAGGAGCTGAAAAAGCTGCTGCCGGATATATACATATTAATCTTAACGATGCATGACGATGAGCAATATTTATTCCGTGCGATTCAAGCAGGCGCTTCCGGGTATATTTTGAAAAACGCTCCTCATGAAGAGCTGCTAACAGCAATCCGTTACGTGGCTGCAGGCAGCGCTTATTTGACGCCGTTAGCTACGAAACGATTAATGGGTCAGTATATTGAAAAGGTGAAGAACGGAGAGGGAACGGATGAATTCGAATCTCTATCGGAGCGTGAAAAGGAAGTGCTGTCCTGGACTGCCAAAGGATATTCCAATAAGGAAATCGCCGAAAATCTGATCATTAGCGTCAAAACGGTTGAAAGTCATAAAAGCAATCTGATGGAGAAATTAGGGCTCAAAACGCGTCCCGATTTAATTAAATATGCTATGAAAAAGGGGCTGCTTACTTTTGAATAAAAATCAAGGTACTCATTACCCCGAGGTGATTGGTCAACATGTGATGGCGCTTTTGGACCAGTTGGACGAAATTCATGCTGATCAGCATCTAATTGAAAATGTGAAAAATTCACTGCTGCAGTTAAACGATTTGAAGATTGCCTTGGATGAGTCCTCGATTGTTGCCGTTACAGATCATAAAGGCCGTATTCTTTATGTTAACGATAAATTTTGCCAAATATCCAAATACTCACGTGAAGAACTGCTGGGCAAGGATCACCGGATTATTAACTCTGGGCACCACGATAAATCCTTTATGCAAAATTTGTGGGAAACGATTAAATCAGGCTTCGTATGGCACGGGGAAATTAAAAATAAAGCTAAAGACGGAATCTATTACTGGGTCGATACGACGATCGTACCTTTGCTTGACGAAGCGGGACAGCCCGTGCAGTATTTGGCGATCCGGCATGAAGTTACTCGACTGAAAGTGGTCGAAGAAGAGTTGAAGCATATGATGGTTAAGGTCATGGAGATTCAGGAGGAAGAACGCAAACGATTTTCCCGTGAATTGCATGACGGTATTGGACAGAGCTTGTTTTCGCTTCTAATAAGTATGGACCGTCTCCTTATTGCCGAGCAGGAACGTTCAGAGGTTTCTTTAGAGACAGATGATCCACAGAACGGTTCAGCTGTAGAGGAACTGTCGGTAATCCGCCAACAAGTTTCTCATATTATTGAAGATGTTCGCGGACTGGCATGGGAGCTTCGGCCATCCATTCTGGATGATCTTGGTGTTGTGCCTGCTATCCGAACCTATATCGAAAATTTCACGGAGCATTATGGCATAAGGGTGGATTTTCAGTCCAGCTTGACCAAACGATTAAATCACCAACAAGAAACGGTCATATACCGGATCATCCAGGAAGCCTTATTGAATGTTGGTAAATATGCTGATGTGGATCAGGTTGAAGTCATGATAAAGCAGGATGAGACATACATAGAGGTTGGCATTATTGATAAAGGTAAAGGAATTATTCGGGATGGTGGAAAAAAAGGAGTCGGGCTTTTCAGCATGGAGGAACGTGCACGGGGGATCGGCGCCAAGTTCCACATTGAAACAGCCCCGGGAGAAGGGACCACCATACGTCTTATTATTCCGATTAAATAATAATTAGATTATGGGCGGAGTGTGTATCCGTGGGACGTTGATGAAGGCTGTAACCGATAATGAATAGATGTTCCGTACCGATTTGTACGCGTAGCGTCTCATAACAGACAGAGGGGGCGTCCTAGGTCAATGGACCTTTTGGGACACCCCTTTTGTTTTAAATATCTGAATTCATTATATTGCGGTACTGAATCGGCGTTACACCCTCATTCTTCTTGAATTTTCGAATAAAGTTCGTTGAGTCTACATACCCCACTTCATCTAGAATATCTTTAAGCTTCAGATCCGTTGTCGTTAACAGCTGCTTGGCTTGATCCATTCGCATTCCATCGATATATCGCATAAGAGAATCACCGGTATGGTCTTTGAAGAAACGGGTTGCATACGAAGGAGATATTCCGAAATGCTTCGCAATGGATTCCAGGGAGATCGATTGGTTCGTGTATTGGTCATGAATGTAGTCTTTCAGCTGGTTTAATAACACCACATTCTTGCTTTCCTTCTTGCTTGCAACAAAGCGGCACACATTGCAGCAAATGTCGGTAACAAGCCGTTCGAGCTCTTCGATCGTTTCGAGATGCGGTACGAATAGCCGCTCCAGTGCCTCGTTGGTTACTTCATCGAGATCGATATCAAGCTCGATAAGGGTCTTCGCGCTGTTGTTGACGATATCAAAGCAGATAAACTCAGCCGCATCAATAGGCATTTTTTTCTCTGTTATCTGTCCGAATGCTTTATGTACAGCCTCTACCACAGCTTTACTATCTCCTTGACGGATCGCACGGATAAGCTGTTCCACGGTCTCAACCGGATACCAGCGTTCTCGGGCGCTATCCTGCTCAATATCGCAATAGAAGATAACTTGATCTCCTCCTTTGATGAGGCGGTAGCGAGCGGCATGGCTTGCCTCAATGAATGATTGGGAGATAGACGTAATATCACTGCCGATACTGCCAATACCAATCGTCACTGTAAAGCGGAAATACTGCTGAAGAATTTGTTTCGTTTTCATTGCAAAATCATGCAACACTTCATCCTTGTTATAGCCTTCATACAAGTTAAACAAGAATACAATGCTGCGCCCATCAATCAATTCCACACCGAAGCCACGTCCGCCTTCCTCAGACAGTTCCTCAAGTATCTTGATAAGGCTGCTTTTTAGATGATCCTGCATCGAATCTGAATTGTCCCTACGAAACGTCTGATAGTTATCAATGAGAAACAGCAGTACAGCAAAATGTGGACCATCCATACGGAGACTGGAGAATTGGAGATTATCTTCCCATTCCTCACGCGACTTGAACTTGCCTGTAATAAGTGAGAGCAGCACTTGGTCTCGCAGGACAATCGCCTGTCTATGAAGCTGGTGAATTAAGCCTTCATTTTCCTTTGCCATCTGCACAACCGCGTTGGAGATAAAGTCGAGCTCATCTTTTGCCCTTGATGTACCCGATGATCGCTGGACAGCTTGGTTCTGATTGGAGATTACTCCGATCAGCTTCTGAAGAGGCTTATAATTATGGACGGATAAAGCGATTGCCAGAATAACGCCGACTAGGAAAATGACAGCCGCAGTCAAATTAAACAGTAATCGCGCCTGATTAACTTTGTGCATAATCTGGTCTGAAGGCATAACAGCTACATAACTGTAGCCGCGTCGATCGGAATCATGCTTGACCGTCGTGTAATGATCTTTGTTATGCTCGAGGCTGGTAATATTCCAAGCGCCATTATGACTTCGAATCGTACCAAGTGTAGCGTTAAGGAGCCCACTGACATGATTACCTTTCGTGTACTCATACAAGACAGTGCCTTGATGATCAAGGACATACAGTGTCCCGTTATATTCTCCAAGCACGCTTGTCGCAAGTTTTTCGAAAGCGCTTTCGTGAATTAAAAACATAACGACACCATACGGGGTGTCAGAGCTTGCTATGAGAGGTACCGAATAGGTCGCGTACCGTTCATTGACGATGTGATTATACTGCACGGTATCCATCGGCCGCATGAGAGGTGCATTGAGTGTATTACTCATTTTTACAAATTCATTTTGGTCCCAGTTCTTAAACTGAAAAATGTCTTCAAAGAACAGGTCGACATCATATGTGCCGCTCGCTGCATACAATTGCTCAGGATTGCGGCCATTATAATGAATGATAATGTCACTAATGAACATGTTGGTCGATAGATATTGCTTCAATTCTTCGATAGCTTCATACGGGCCATATCCGTGGGAGGTTGCTTTGAATGGCTTCAGCTGGGCATTGCTCGATATCTGCATCGCCATCCGATCCATCTCCAGAATGCGTTGGTCGATCGCCAGACGGAACTGATCAAGGGAATTGATGGTCGAATGCTCGACCTCTGAACGTAAAGTGCTCAAAAACTGCTTATAGACGACGCCACTCATGATCAACAGAGAAATGACGGTCAGTAAGATATAAGAAAGCAAATAGCGGTAGAATCGCTGACTCCTAATCATGCGTGTAACAAACACCCCTATTCATAATCTTATAGAAAATGCATGAACGGCCGAGGGATTCAAAATACTCCTCGACCGCCTTTAATCTACCGTTATTCTTGCTTATAACGGTCATAAGCGTTTTTATATATTTCCATATACCTTTCAACGCCCATCTGCTCCAAAGTCTTCACATACGGATCCCACTCATCGAATGAGGCGTTACCGGAGACGAATTTGGCCCGCATCTCGGTTACATAGCTATCGATATCTGAACCGATCGTAGACATATCTTCATTCTCCTCTGATGTAAATGTGAAGGTTGGCCAGATTTCTTCTGGCAGGTGCGCTGAGAATCGAGTTGCTGTTTCTACAGCTTCCGGCCGGCTCTCAGCCCCCTTAAAATATTTCTGCTGTACAATATTCGGATAGCCACCACCCGGCCATACCACATACTTAACCAACGCTTGCTCGAACGTCAGGCCACTCGGGTTCTTATTGATCTCATCGGTATATTCATACTCACCCTTCGAGTTCACGTTATATGATTTCCCTTCAAAACCCATAAAGAACATCTTGCTACCTTCTTCGCCGTATAGATGATCGATCCAGCGAACCGTTTCAACCGGATTCGGATTACGGTCCGTAATGACGAATGCGCCCGGTATAGCAAGGGGGGAACCCGTAGCTGACCAGATTTGGTCTCCGTGAGGGCCTTTCAATGCGTTGGCACCGATATAATCCGGCTGGCCCATCAATGTGTATGGGCTTGTTGTTATGGTGGACCCGAACACTCCCTTAGAACCAGTGGCGTAATATTGATTAGCCTTTATCGTGAAAATGTCTTGGCTGAGCAATCCTTCTTTATATAACTTGTTCATATATTGAAGCATTTCCTTATAGTTCTGGTGAGTCGGGATAAACCGGAGTTCTCCGGTACCCGGATCAACGTCGACATTGGCATTCCGGACGCCACGGTTGCTCAGTCCCCAAGCTCCTTTCAAATAATTGTGGAGCGCATCGATGCCTACGGCCTGGAAAGGAATCTCATCCTTTTGCCCGTTTTTGTTCGGATCCTGTTCTTTAAATGCCTTCAACATATTATAGAAATCATCGGTTGTCTCAGGCTCTTTCAGGTTGAGGGAGTCCAGCCAATCCTTCTTAATCCACAACTTGGAGGAAGACAGCACTGACGTGAATTCCGGATCGTAGATCGTTGGGAAGGAATATATGTTGCCGTCGGGCATCGTCAGTCCTTTCTTAACATCCGGGTATTGGTCCATAATGGCCTTTAGGTTCGGCGCATGCTTATCGATCAAATCATTGAGCTCAATAAACACACCTTGCTGGCCGTACTTCTGCAGATCAGCAGGTGGTATACCTGCAGTGAAGAAGGCATGCGGGTAGTCATTGCCTGCGAGCAGAATGTTGCGCTTCTCCGCCATGGTGTCGATCGGTACCATTTCCCATTCGACTTTGATGTTGGTCATCTTTTCGTATTCTTGCCACAGCATCGTCTGGCTCCAGTCTGGCGCTGTCGTTGGCGCTTTACCGGCGATCATTTTCAGTGTAATAGGTTCCTTCACGATGGGCAAGCCTGTCGAGTTGAAGTTGCTGGACGGCTCTGCATCCCCAGGTGATTGGGAAGAGCCGCCGCTACCGGAGCACCCTGCGAGCAGAGAGAGAGCCAATAAAACTGTGATGGACATGTGAAAGATTGACTTCGTTTTCTTCAATGAAATACCCCCAATGTATTGTTATTGGGTTATCAGCCTTTAATAGCTCCAATAACCATGCCTTTAACGAAATAACGCTGCAAAAATGGATATAACATAAGAACAGGTAAATTGGCGATAATAACAACGGCATATTTAATGGATTCCGCCTCCATAACGCTCTTGGCAAGCGACTCTTCACTCGTTTGAATCATATCCTGCATATTGCTCTGGATTAGGATTTCACGCAAAATGAGCTGCAGCGGATATTTTTCACGTTCAGTAAGATAAATGAGTGCATTGAAAAATGAGTTCCAGTGCGTGACACTGTAAAAAAGCGTCATGACTGCAAGAACCGGCAGGGAGAGTGGAAGCACAATCTTCAATAGGATCTTAATATTGTTGCAGCCATCGATCTGTGCAGATTCCTGAACTTCAATAGGTATGCTCTGCTGGAAAAACGTACGCATGATGATAATATTCCAGATCGCAACCGCATTAGGAATGATCAAGGCCCACATGGTGTTCACCATGCCAAGCTGCTTAACGATCAGATAGGTCGGAATGAGGCCCCCGCTGAAGAACATCGTAAAGACAAACATAGCTGTAATGAGATTGCGCCCGCGTAAATCTTTTCGAGAGAGCGGATAAGCGGCCAATATCGTCATGATAATGTTTACGATGGTACCGACCACCGTATAAATGATCGTGTTCATATATCCTCTCAGGATTTCTTTATTAGAGAATACTTTTTCGTATCCGGCAAAAGTAATGTCTTTAGGGATCAACCATACCTCTCCATTAACAACAGCTGCAGGATCGCTAATGGATGCGACGGCTACGAAGACAAGTGGATACAGAACGATTATCAGGACAGACCCGAGCAGCAGAAGATTGATGATATCAAATATTCGGTCACCCCTGGATTGTTTTACCATAGGCTGTTCTGTCCCACCTTTCTGGAGATGAAGTTAACGGTAAGGAGTAAAATGAAGTTAATAATGGAGTTGAACAATCCGACTGCTGCAGAGAAGCTATATTGGGCGCTGACGATACCGCTGCGATATACGTAGGTGGCAATGACATCTGAGCTTTCCCGGTTCAGGTCATTTTGCATCAAGAATACTTTTTCGAAGCCAACAGCCATAACAGAACCTACATTCATAATGAGCAAAATAATGATGGTCGGCATAATGCCCGGGAGATTGATATGCCATATTCGTTTGAGTCTGGATGCGCCGTCTACTTTGGCTGCTTCATGCTGTTGTGGATCGATGCCTGTTAAGGCTGCAAGGTAGATAATGGAGCTCCAGCCCATCTGCTGCCATACGCCGGAGAATACATAAATCGTCTTGAACCACCCTGGTTCGGTCATAAAGGATACTGGGTCCCCTCCAAATAAACGGATGAGCATGTTAATAAATCCGGAATTCGGATCGAGAAATATGAATAGCATACCAACAAGCACAACGGTAGATAGAAAGTGGGGAGCGTATGTGATGGTTTGAACCGTTTTGCGGAAAAGCTTGCTTCTGACTTCATTAATAAGTAAAGCTAGGATAATGGGTACAGGAAATCCGACGAGAAGTTCGTACAGGCCAATCTCGAGAGTATTCATAATAAGTCGTTCAAAATAATAGCTGTTAAAGAAGCGTTCGAAATGTTTGAGTCCGGCCCAAGGACTGTCGGTAATGCCTTTGGATGCAATGAAGTCCTTGAATGCGATCTGCACCCCGTACATTGGAATGTAATGAAAGATAATGTAGTACACGATAACGGGGACGATAAGTAAATAGAGATCCCAATTCTTCCGGATGGATCGGGGAAGAGGGGAGCGTCGAGCTTCAATGGCTCTCTCGGTAGCAAGATTCGTTGGCGCTTCTTTCAAGGATAACATCACCTCTTCTGTTCGGTTGTGTTGGCGTAGAGCTATTAAAATTCAATCTAAATGAAAACCCTTTCTTAGTACATCGGCAGTTCTGTACGGCATCTGCTATTCTTTACAATCCGCACAACCATAAGGATTTTGAGGCGAAAATTATCTATATACATGCATATCACGAGCAAGAGCAATCGTTGCTCAGCATGTGAATATTGCACCTTAATGCTACTAACCTATATCAGCTGCTTACATCTCCGATCCATATTTCAATCAAATCAACTTCAATATAAGCTCCCTGTTTAGTTTTTAGGTTGTATAATCGGAAGGGCTGAGGACAAGGAGTAATGTTCTTTTATTATGGATAATATTTCTAGTTGCATTAAACTTTGATTGTATGTTAAATTAGACATCCGCCACCAAATGGGCGGCAGGACAGGCAAGCATCAACTCGATGCTGAAATAACTTTTTTGGAAAAAGTGCTTGACCTTATGATTCATACATGGTATATTAATTAAGTCGCCGCTGAGAGGCGGTGAATAAAAGAAAGTAACTTACGAGTTACGGGTTGATCTTTGAAAACTGAACAACGAGTGAGTTAAACCGATCTTACTTCGGTAAGATCATAAATGAGAATTTTTAATTCTCGTCAGTTTTTCTAAATGAGC